>CALUNB010000001.1 GCA_944321885.1 uncultured Bacteroidales bacterium
CAACGATTTCAAAGAACTCTTATATTATGGCGTCTCGGACGCTGCGTGATTATCCAAAATTTAACGAACTATTGATCTTATGGAAACTATTCGTTAAATGCGTTCTTGTTCAACTCCTTAATCATCTTCGAAGCCAATCCGGAAATCCTCCTCGGTCCGGTATTCCCGCTCCGAGGTGTCCCCTATGGACTTCCCCGGCAAGGAGAACTTTTCCTCTTTCGAACGCGAAATCCGCTGCTGAAGCGAATCCGCCTGCAAAAGCGAGTCGGACGGCAAAGTCCGAAAATCGGCCGAGGCAGACCCGGCATCCAATCCCGGACGAACGCCTGCACCCGGAACGGCCTCCAGCCCCGAGCCGGAATCCAGCAATCCCAAACCGGAACGGTCCAAAACGAAACCGCCCTGTTCCTGAAGCCACCTCTGTTCCTCCTGCTTGCGCCGTTCTTCCTTGCGGGCCTTCTGGATGGAACGCCGCGCCCCGTATTCCCTTTCCAATTCCGCCTTCATCTCCCGCCGGTGTTCCTGCAAACGGGCCTTGGCCCCTTTCTTGGCGAGGCCGAAAGCGTATTTTAGCTCCACATCCGGCAATTTCCCTTTGATTTCCAAAGGCAACATGACCCGGCTCCCCGAAGAGGAAACCACTCCGAACTCCTCTTCCCGCCCGGCTTTCATCCGTTGGCGCCTCCGCTTCCCCAACAGTTCCGAAAGCTCGATATCGACCAAGTATTCCACCTGGTTGTCGAAACCATGCTTCCCGCACAAACTGAAATTGGCCACATCCGACACAATATCCATCCAAGGCAGGTAGACCACCTGGTCCCGGATTTCGATTTCGTTCCGCAAATCGGCAAACCGGATTTTCTGCAAATCGTTCTCCCCGGTAAAACGGGATAGTTTCTCCAAGGCCGGCAAATCTTGCAAAACCCCGTCCTGCAACGACAAATCGGCCTTCAAGACCAAACTTTCCGGCAACAAGCGTTTTTCTTCCGTCCGGTAGTCGAAAGCCAGCCCCAAATCGGCGGACAAATTGCCCGACAGGTTCTCGTGTCCGAAATTCTTCAAACCGAAATCCTCGAAAGCCTGGAAACAAGCGGCCATGTCGAGCTGCTGCAAAAGTCCCTGGAGGGAAACCTGCCAAAGCCCTGCTTGCAACCCCAGGTCCACAACCCCGTCGAAAGAGCCTTGGAAAGCTTCCGCATGCAAATCCTCCAAACGCAAACCGGAAGGCGAGACACGCAGCAAGGTCTTCAGCTTTTCCACATCGGTTTGCGGCAAACGGAAACAAGCGGCCTTCAATTCCACATCGGCATACAAATCACCCGAAAAGGCTTTCCGCCGGAATATTTCTCCCGATTCTTCCCTTTCTTCCGCGCTTTCCTCCCGTCGAGGGCCCGAAAGGGTATCTCCTTTCGGTTCAAACCAGATTTTCAAGCTGTTCCAATCGAGGAAATCCGATTTCAAATCCGCCGTCAAATATAAATCCTGGCCGGGTATCCACAAACAGGGAAAAAAATTCCCAATGAACAGGCGGAGGTTCATTTCCTGTCCGGGAGGAACCGATCCGGCAAGGGATTCGGCCCGTTTGCCGGAAAAAGAAAGTCCCGAAGCTGGACGGGAAGCATGCCTTGTCTCTTGGTTCGGCAACGAGCGAAGCAAAAACGTATTTGTTTTCAATGCCTTGGAATCGAAAAACAAACTCAGGCTGTCGGACTGCAAAAGCGGTTTCCCAGGCAAAGCCACCTCCACATTCCGAAGGTCCAGCCTACCCCGGGCCTCCATGCCGGAAAAATCTTCCGGTTTCCAGGAACGGACGTGCAAAGAAGGAAAACGGTTCCGGATAGCAATCTTTCCTTGGACGTCTGCCTGCAAAGAGGTTCCCGGCCAAAGCCCCAAGAAACGCTGCAAATCGGAGAGATCCAAGTCCACAACCCCTTCATAAGTCATGTCCGGCTGTTCGAATCCTTTCAAATCGAAACGCCCCTTGATGCTACCCGAAGGAAAAACGGTTTCCAAGCGGTCCAAGTGGAACCCAGCTTGGGCCAAGCCCAGCTTGCCCCCGTTGGAAAAGCTCCCAGCCATTTCGATCCCGGAAGCTTCCACCCCGGAAGGTTCATGCTTCACTTTTCCTTTGGAATAATGGAAACGGGTTGAAAATGAAAGCGGACTACGGGTATAATCCCCCTCTATCTCCATATCGAAGCTCAAATTGCCCCTTATCTTATAATCGACCAAAGGTT
Source organism: uncultured Bacteroidales bacterium (assembly GCA_944321885.1). Taxonomy (GTDB): domain Bacteria; phylum Bacteroidota; class Bacteroidia; order Bacteroidales; family P3; genus Pullibacteroides. Next base: position 2,238 of record CALUNB010000001.1, read on the forward strand.
CCCGCGCCTCCGCCGGTAGCAAGCCCAACAAATCTTCCACCCGCAGGGATTTACCCTGGAAACGGAATTTCAAGAAAGGAGCTTTCCGCTGGTAATGGACACGGCCTTGGGTCGAAAAACGGGAATTTCCCAAACCGACAAGACCTTTTTCAAGTACAAATTCCCTGGTTTCCTGATTATTGACAAATTGCAATTCAATGTTGGCCTTTTGCTTTCCCAAAAACACGAAACCTCCGGCTTTCATCGAGTGCACATCGATGTTCCCTTTCAACGCAAAAGCCTGGCCTCTCTCGTAAAGTTCGCCCCGGGCGGACACATTACGGAAAAGCACTTGGAAATCGTGCCGGGCAGGCAAATCCCGGAAGCGGACCAAGGTATTGCGCAACACAATACGGCGGAGATGGAAACGAAGTGGACGTTCAGGATTACTTATTTTTTTCCAAATCAAATAATTATAAACACCTTCCCCATAATGTTTCAAATTGAAATCCCCACCGGAGACCACAATTTCCCGGACTACGTATTGCTTGTGGTACAAGTCCTTCAAACTGAAGCTGAAAGAAAGGCTCTCGGCCTGGAAAAGAATCTCCTCGTCTTCCGTCTCGGTCCCGTAAGAACTCACCCCCTTGAAGGAAACCGAAATCATGGGCCAAGGGTTCCAAAGACCGATTTTGACATCTTGGGTGGCGATAGGTGTTTTTAGGTATGTATTTATCTCATCAACAAATAATTGCTTTATCTCGTCCCTTTTTATGAACAAGTAGGCGCCCAACAAAAGACTTGCCAAGAGAAAGACGAGAAAAAGCCAAAGGAAAATCTTGGATAGAAGCGACTTGCGTTTCACATGCCGCTTTTTCCCTTCCCTTCCGGAGTATTTTCCCGGCCCGGAAGTGACAGGACGAGACGCTCCGGTTTCCTTGACCGGTTTCCTCCCGAAAACGGCTTCCGTGATAAGCATTTCCTCGTCCATGGTGATTTCAAACTTTTTTGAACCTATGAAGATATGAAAAATCTTGTTTGGAACGCGAATCCGATGGCAAAATGCCAAACACACAGCTTCACGCTATATTCCACACGCAAGGGAAAGGAGTGCATCCATACAAAAGATGTGCCAGAACGGGCAATCTGCGTTTTCCGCATTTTCCCCGTTTTGGCACACTGCAAAGATTTGGAAGATGTCTCAAAATTTCCCAATCCCGAAATCCAGGAAGAGGTTTCAAATCCTCCCTTCGCTTTCCGCCTGGAACGACCCGGGAACAAGCATTTTGAGCTTTCCAAACAAACGAGCTTTTCAAATCAAAAAGCCGGGAATCCGTTTGGAATGGCATCAAAACAGCCCGGATGCCTTAAAATTCCTCGGATCCTTTCTTGGAACCTTCTTCCTCGCCACCTTCGGCTTCGGTTTCCAAAGACTCATCCCCGGAATCCTCACCGGCCTCGTCATTGTCCTCATCTTCCGTTACATCGGATTCGTCCGCTCCGGAAACTTCTTCCTCTTCGGCTTCGGATTCGTCCGCTTCAACGTCCGCACCATCCTCTTCTTCATCCCCCTCTTCTACTTCGATTTCACGGATTTCCTTTCCGGGCATCTCCGTTTCCTCGTCCTTCCCGTCGAAATCCTCATCCTCCATGTCGGCCAACAAGGATTCGAGGTCCAGATGTTCCTCGCCGTTCGTCTCCCACTCATCCTCGCTTGCCCCATGGCGCTTTTTCCGGGTTCTTTCTTTAACCGGAGCCTCCTCGATGGCCTCTGCTTCGGCCAATTGTTCCGGCGTGAAAGGCGAAACGTGCTTGGGTTCCGCCTTGTAGCGGACACCTTCCCCCTTGCCTACATTCATCCGCAAGAAGCCGACTTCCTTCTCACTCAGGAACCTCCATTCACCTCGCGACAAACCTTTCTTGGTCAACTCGGCAAACAGGACCCGGTCAAGCTTCACCACTTCATAGCCGAAATGTTCGAAAATACGCCTTACGATACGGTTCTTGCCTGAATGCAACTGGACCCCGATTTCCTTGCGGTTCCCGTTTTCGACATAAGCGATTTCGTCCACTTCCACCAAGCCGTCTTCCAAATACACGCCCTTGGCGATTTCCTGCATATCCTTATGGCTCAGAGGTTGTTCCAAGGTTACATGGTAGATTTTCCTGGCCCCGTGCGAAGGATGGGTCAGTTTTTTTGCCAAATCCCCGTCGTTGGTGAACAAGAGGACCCCGGTCGTGTTCCGGTCCAAGCGGCCCACCGGGTAAATCCTTTCGGAGCAGGCACCCCGCAACAGATCCATCACGGTCTTCCGGTCTTCGGGGTCGTCAGCGGTCGTGATATAGCCTTTGGGCTTGTTCATCAACAAATAAACCTTCTTTTCGGCTTTCAAGGTCTGCCCGGCGAACTGCACTTTGTCATCCGGACCGACCAAGGTTCCCATGGCGGTACAGATTTCCCCGTTCACCGTAATCACCCCGCTGGCAATCATCTCGTCGGCTTCCCGGCGCGAGCAAACACCGGCATTGGCGATATATTTGTTGAGCCGGATATAGCCTTCGGCCTTCTTCTTGTCGTTTTCGGCATGCCGTTCGGCATTGTGGTTCATTTCAGCCTTGCTCCGGGAAAAACGGGCTTCACGACCCCGGCTGTCCCGGTCGGAACGGTCACGGAAAGGATTCCTTTCCCGGGGGAACCGGCCCCCGCGTTCCTCACGGCCATCACGCGAAAAGCGGTCCCGGCCGCCAAAACGGTCCCGGCCAAAAGACGGACGGCGTTCATCACGCCCGAAACCCGGACGGGAAGGACGGGAAAAACGATTGGGCCGCTCTTCATCCCGGGAAAAACGGGTTTCCCGCCTTTCCATGGCATCCCGGCTAAACTCGGCATCGCGCCGGAATGTCTGGGAACCTCTCGAAAACGAGCCACCTCTACGTTCGCGGAAACCGCCTTCCGAATCCCGGCGTCCGAAACGGCCTCCCCTCTCGGAATCTTCAAACCGGTCGCGACGAGGGAAACGGTCCCTATCTTGGAAACCCTCCCTATCTTGGAAGCGGTCACGGTTGCCGAAACCTTCGCCAAAGCGTCCCCGTTCTTGGGAACGGCCTCTATCTTCCCTATCTTGAAAACGATTGCGTTCTTGGAAACGGTCGCGCTCGCCGAAACCTCCACGGTCCCCGAAACGGGATTGACGGTCTTGGCCGAAAGACTCCCTGCGGTATTCCCGTCCGGAATCCTGGAAACGCCTGCCGCCACCAAAACGGGAATCTTCCCCGAAACGGGAAGCGGAATCCCGGCGTTCGCGGTTTTCACGGAAATTTTCCCTTTCCCGGAAACCACCCGACCTTTCGGAACGGTACGCTCCCGCCCGGCCTTCGGACTCTTCGTCCCAATCGCCGGACACAAACGGATTTTTCCTAGGTCCTTGTCTGAAATTGTCTCGATTTTCCCAAGCCGAAGAACGACGGCCTGAGCCTTGCCTGTCATCACCCCGTCCTCTTCTTTCCCGGGGATTGTAAGAATTGTATTCCATTTTTATTGAACTGTTAATACCACCAGGCGAAACCTCTCGTTTGGCCTGAGGGAAAAAATTTGCACGAAAATTTTGCAAAAGTACATAAAGTCGGGCGCAATGCAAAATGGGGGCGGCTGAACCTGCCGTTTTTGACACCTCCCGAACTACAGTTTTCTTTAGCCCTCTCTTCTACCTTCTTGCAATCTTGAAGCAGACAAGCCTTCGACCCAGTACTCTCGTCCATTAACTATTTTTAAGACAATCCGCTATGGCGGAAATCCGATTTTTCCTACTTTTGTCCCGTTGGGTCGTCCCCAAAATCGACGATTGCTAATGCGGAGTGCCTGAACGGGTGAGTCCGAGGCTCGAAAAACAGTTTAAAACGAGTGTAGAGCCGAAACCCACCTTGCCTGAGTTCTTCCGGGGTGCAGCCTCTTTGGCTTCGCCCCGACTACCCGTTACCACACACCGCCTCAAAATCCTGTGCCATGACCAAGGAATCCGACTGCTACATCCGCTTCGACTGGGCCATCAAGCGCCTCCTGCGCCAAAAGGCCAACTTCGCCGTCCTCGAAGGCTTCCTCACCGTCCTGCTGGACGAGCCCATCCGCATCCTCGAAATCCTCGAAAGCGAAAGCAACCGCGACGACAAGGACGACAAGTCCAACCGCGTCGACATCAAGGCCCGCAACAGCAAGGACCAAATCGTCCTTATCGAAATCCAGAACAACCGAGAGCGCTACTACCTCGAACGCATCCTCTACGGCGTCTCCAAGGCCGTCACCGAGCACATCGGACGCGGGGAGGGCTACGACCACGTCAAGAAGGTCTACTCCATCAGCATCCTCTACTTCGACCTCGGTCAGGGCGAGGACTACCTCTACCACGGACGCACCGACTTCATCGGGGTCCACACCCACGACCACCTGAAGATTACCGTCCGCGACAAGGACGCCATCCTCCCCTACCTGCCCGCTGACGTCTTTCCCGAATACTACCTGATCCGCGTCAACGAGTTCGACAAGGTCGCCGTGACCCCCCTGGAGGAATGGATCGAGTACCTCAAGTACGGCAAAATCAAGGAGGACACCACCGCCCCGGGCCTGGATGCGGTCCGCGAGCACCTGCAATACTTCTCCCTGGACAAGGCCGAGCAGAAGGCCTACGACCGCTATTGCGAGAACCTCCGCATCGAGAACGATGTCATGACCACCGCCCGGCAGGACGGCTGGCAGGAAGGTTGGGAACAAGGAAAGGATGCCGGCTTGCTGGAAGGACATGAAAAAGGTTTACAAGAAGGCCATGAAAAAGGGCTACAAGAGGGTCACGAGAAAGGATTGCAGGAAGCAACCTTGGCCATGGCGCGGAAACTGAAAGCCTCCGGAATGCCCCTTTCTCAAATTGCGGAAATCACCGGGCTGGAGGAATCGCAAATAGAAACTTTATAATAAACAGCAAAAGAACCAACACGACAAAAGAATAAAAATGAACCGTATTTGTGAATTGTTCGGAATCCGGTACCCCATCGTAGCCGGAGGTATGATTTGGTGCAGCGGCTGGAGGTTAGCCTCCGCCGTAAGCAATTGTGGCGGATTAGGCCTGCTTGGAGCCGGTTCCATGCACCCCGAAACCCTGCGGGAACATATCCGCAAATGCAAGGAAGCCACGGACCAGCCTTTCGGGGTCAACCTTCCTCTCCTATATCCTGAAATGGACGCCATCACGAAAATCATCGTCGAGGAAAAAGTCCAAATTGTTTTCAGCTCGGCGGGGAACCCCAAGGCATGGACCCCGTTCTTCCATGACCACGGTATCAAGGTGGCCCATGTGGTGGCTTCCACCAAGTTCGCCCGCAAATGCGAGGAAGCCGGGGTGGATGCCATCGTAGCCGAAGGCTTCGAAGCCGGCGGCCATAACGGCAAGGAAGAAACGACCACGATGTGCCTGATTCCGGAAGTACGCCAAAGCACCACCCTCCCGCTCATGGCCGCCGGAGGCATCGGCAGCGGAGCTGCGATGCTGGCATCCATGGTCTTGGGTGCCGAAGGAGTCCAAATCGGGACCCGGTTCGCCCTGACAGAAGAAAGCTCGGCCAGCCCGGCCTTCAAGGAATTCTGCACCCGGCTCAACGAAGGAGACACGCTCCTGATGCTGAAGAAAACCGGCCCCACCCGCTTAGCCCGCAACCGGTTCTTCGAACAAGTGCAGGAAGCCGAAGACCGGGGAGCCAGCAAGGAAGAAATCGCCGCCCTTTTAGGCCGGGGTCGCGCCAAGAAAGGCATCTTTGAAGGCGATTTGGAAAACGGGGAACTGGAAATCGGCCAAAACGTATCCCAATTCAAGCAAATCCTGCCGGTGAAGACCGTCATGGAGAGCCTGGTTGCCGAATACAAGCAGGCCGCCGCCGGAATCGCCCCGTTGATGGAATAACAGAAATACCGGGACTCCTGCCTCCGGAATCCCCCGGAATCAAAAAGTTGGCCCCATCCGGGTTCCCTCTCCCGTGCCGGACAACGAGCAGTCCGTGGAGAAAATGGAAAAAAGGCCCGGAAATCGTATATTCGCAGCCCGACAACACAACGCTTATGGCTGAAAACACCGTAAAAACCCCGTGGTACCCCTATATGGAGGGGGTACCCGCGCATTTGGACTATTTCAAAGGCTCCTTGTTCGAAATGGTGGCCTCCATCGCCGCCCGCTATCCCAAGTATGTGGCTTTCGACTTCATGGGCAAGTCGACCACCTACGCCAAAATGGTCAAGAACATCGAACAATGTGCCAAAGCGCTCAAAACCATCGGTATCCGCAAAGGAGACTGCGTCACCATCGCCCTGCCGAATTGCCCGCAGGCCATTTACGCCTTCTACGCGATCAACCTCGTGGGAGGAATCGCCAGCATGGTACATCCCCTTTCGAGCGAAAAAGAAATCGAGTTCTACCTCAACGAATCCCATAGTGTCACCGTCATCACCCTCGACCAGTTCTATGGCAAAATCGAAGCCATCCGCAAGAACACGGGAATCGTCAATGTCATTATCGCCCGTATCAAGGACGAGCTTTCCAAACCCATCCGGGCCGGTTACATGATCACGGAAGGCTACAAAATCGCCAAGATTCCCGACGACGCGCCCGTCATCCGGTGGAAGGACTTCATGAAACTTTCCAAATGCTGCTTCTACAATTACAAGGTGGAACGCGGAGACAATGACCCGGCGGTCATCCTCTATTCGGGCGGAACGACCGGGACAACCAAGGGCATCGTCCTGACCAACCGCAATTTCAACGCTTTGGCCGAACAAGTCATTGCCGCCAATCCCATGTTCCGGCCCGGAGACCGCATGTTGGCCGCCATGCCCGTTTTCCACGGCTTCGGCCTGGGCGTGTGCATCCACACGATGCTGGCCAAAGGAGGCCGGTGCGTCCTGGTTCCCCGTTTCACCCCCAAGAGTTATTCAAAACTCATCACCCGCAACAAGTGCAATTTCATCGCCGGGGTTCCCACCCTTTACGAGGCCATGCTACGCTTGCCCAACATGAACAAAGCCGACCTCTCCCATCTCAAGGGGGTCTTCTCGGGCGGGGATTCCCTCTCGGTGGAACTCAAGAAGAAGATGGACCAATTCTTGGCCGACCACAAAGCCCCCATCAAAATCCGGGAAGGTTACGGCACCACCGAATGCGTGACCGCCTCCTGCCTGACCCCGGTCAGCTTGCAAAAAGAGGGCAGCATCGGCATCCCTTTCCCCGATACCTATTACAAAATCGTCAAACCTGGAACCGAGGAAGAATTGCCTTACGGGGAAGAAGGAGAAATCGTGCTGGCCGGTCCCACAGTCATGGCAGGCTATTACGGCAAACCGGAAGAAACGGCCAAGACGCTCCGCAAACATGCCGACGGCATGACCTGGCTCTACACCGGGGACCTCGGCAGCATGGACGACCAAGGCTTTATCTATTTCAAAGGCCGCATCAAACGGATGATTATCACTTCCGGTTACAATGTGTACCCGGCCCAGCTCGAAAACATCCTCGATGCCCATGAAAAAGTGCAGATGAGCTGCATCATCGGGGTTCCAGACCCTTACAAGATGCAAAAAATCAAAGCTTTCGTCATGCTTCGACCCGGTATCGCGCCTTCGGAGGAAACCAAGGAAGAACTTCTGGCTTACTGCCGCAAGCACATTGCCAAATACGCCATGCCTTACGATATCGAGTTCCGGGACGAGCTGCCCAAAACCTTGGTCGGCAAGGTGGCTTACCGCGTGCTGGAAGAGGAAGAAGCCAAGAAAACGGAATCCGCCAAACAGCCATGAGTTCCATGCCCCAAGACAATACCCGGCTGACGAAAGGCGTAGCTTTCCAACGGGGAGTTTATGCCTTTTGCCGTATTTTCATCGGACCTTTCGTCAACCTCATCTTCCATATCAAGTACAAACCCTGCAAGGTCCGCAGCAAGACCTTCCTGGCCTTGGGGAACCATACCCAGAACCTCGACCCGGCATTCCTGGTCCTCGGCACCCGCCGCCACATGCGCTTTGTAGCAGGTTCCACCTTGACCAAAGGAGTCGCCGGCTTTTTCCTCAACCCGCTTTTCGGCATCATTCCCCGCGAAAAAGGAGCCAAGGGAGACGCGACCATCGCCCGCATCGAAGCCAACCTGAAAGCCGGAATCTCGGTGGGCATGTTCCCGGAAGGGAACCGGAGCTGGGACGGGGAAACCGAATTCATCCCGCCCCGCACGGCCCGGATGGCCAAGGAATCGGGTGCGGCCCTGTTGACCTACCGCTTCACCGGCGGCTATCTGCTCCGTCCCCGATGGGCGGAACACCGGCGGCGAGGCCCCATGCGGGGGGAATTGGTGCATGAGTACAGTCCCGAGGAATTAGCCTCCATGACCGAAGAAGAGGTTTACCAGGCCATCTGCCGCGACCTGAGTGTCAACGCCTATGAAGTCCAGGCGGCCCAAGGGACCTGCTACCGGGGCAAGGCCTTGGCCGAGGGACTGCAATACGCGGCCTACCTCTGCCCGCACTGCCAGCGTTTGGGGAGCATACGGACCCAAGGAGACCAAATCCGTTGCGATTGCGGGCTTTCCGCCCGTTACATGGAAACAGGCTGGTTCGAGAAGGGAGACCACATGCCTTTCGACAACTTCGCCCAATGGAACCGCTTCCAGAAGAAATGGATCCACGAGAACGGCCCCCGGCTCCGGCTTTTCACCGGGCAGCCGATTACCTCCGACGAAGGTTTCCAACTAAGCCGGGTCGAACACGGGGTCCGGACCTTGTTGTCCGAGAACGCCAAGCTCGTCCTGTACGGGGACCGCGTGGAACTCAGCTATCCGGAGACGCACCTTGTCCTGCGCATCGAGCAAATCAGCGGTTGCGGGACTTTCCTTTCCCGCAACCTGTTTTTCCAATGCGGTCCGGGAACCCGTTACCATCTGACGGCCGGACACACGGTTTCCACGCTCAAATACTACGCACTCTGGCGGGGTCTTTCGGGACGGGAATATTTATAAGGGGAAAACTTCTGCACCTCTGAACCAATCCACTAACCTGTAGAGGCACCTCTGATGTAAAACGGACGCGGGGGCATCGCTTCGAAGAAATGGTCGGTGATTTCTCGAGGATTCTTCTCCGATGCAAAACGGCCTCAGACGGACCAGACCAGATCAGAGCGCCAAAGCAGTCCTGGCAACATTCCAAGGACTCCAACCACTTAGAATCCAAGCCTTTAAAACAAACTCAGCTGCTTGACCACATGGGGGATTTCATTGTTCGGAAGCAGGTTCTGCACCCCGACCCCCAACAAACGGATGCCTTTGGCCTGCCAAGGGAACTGGTCGCGCATCATGCGCACGGCAGGATGCAAGGTATCGAAACCGGAAACCGGATACGGGAAAGTATGGTTCCGGCTCTGGGTCGTGAAATCATGGTACCTGACTTTCAGGACCACGGTCTTGGCCGCCACCCCATCCCGCTCCAGCATCCCTGCCAGCCGTTTCTCCAAATGGTAAAGCTCGGTAATCAGACCGAAACGGTCGTGGATATCCTCGGCATAGGTATTTTCCACGCTGTACGACTTCCGGATCCGCTCCGGTTCCACAGGCCGGTCATCGATTCCCCGCACGATGTCGTAATAGTAGGCACCGGCTTTCCCGAAACGGGAAACCAAGTAATTGCGGCTCAATTTCAGCAAATCGGCCCCGGTATGCACCCCCATTTCCTTGAATTTCCGGGCCGTCACCTCGCCCACCCCGTAAAACTTTTCAATCGGCAAAGGCCGGATGAAAGCTTCCGCCTGATGGGGTTCGACCACGAAAATCCCGTTGGGTTTACGATAATCCGAGGCCATCTTGGCCAAGAATTTGTTGTACGAGACACCCGCCGAAGCCGTCAGGGCCGTCTTTTCCCGTATCCTCTTTTTGATTTCCAAAGCAATCAAGGTGGCCGAACCTATGCCTTTCTTGTCCCGGCTCACATCCAAGTAGGCCTCATCGAGCGAGAGCGGTTCCACCAAATCGGTATAATCCAAGAAGATGGAACGTATCTGGGCCGAAACCGAACGGTACACCTCGAAGCGGGCGGGTTGGAAATGCAAGTCCGGGCACAGGCGCAGGGCCTGCATGGAAGGCATGGCCGAACGCACACCGTACTTCCGGGCCTCGTAACTGGCGGCGGCCACCACGGAACGGGCTTCGGCCCGTCCCACAGCGACCGGCAACCCCCGAAGCTCCGGGAAATCGCGTTGTTCCACCGATGCGTAAAACGCATCCATGTCGATATGGATAATCTTCCTCATGGCCACTCCTTGACCGGCTAAAAACGGAAATTCCGGTAGTCGGAAAGGCTGCAAGCCAAGTTTACTTCGATGATGCCGAGGCGCAGCCCATCCGTCAAAGGTATAAAACCTGCGGTTCCACCTCCACGGTAAGGCAAAGAAGATATCCACAAGGGCGGTTGCCATAACGGGCAATCCGGCTTGGCCGAAGATGTCGCGAAAGGTTTTATTCGGACACACGCTCACAAACGTCCGGTCGTCTTGAGGAATTCCGTTTCGTCAATCCGGTATTGCGTCTGGGCTTCTATCAAGTCGCTCCGGGCCTGCTGCCATTGCGCATGGGCATCGAGCAAATCCCCCAAACTGCACATCTGCACACGGTAGCGGCCTTGCATGACCCGGAGGTTCTCAGTGGCATGTTCCACCGAAAGCCGGGCCGTTTCCATCAAGGACTGCCCCTCACCCAAACGCAGCGCCGCCTGCTGCGCCTCAATCGTCATCAGGCGCTCGTTCTTCCAAAAGGCAATGTACCGGCAAGGTCAAAGCGGAGTTTTCCTCCCCTTCCAGCACCAGATCCACATCCACGTTCATACCGGCCGTCACATCGTCCGTCCCGGCAGGCAAGGAAAATATCATCTTGTAGAGCTGGTTGTTGTCCGCTTTAGGACGGATACCCTGCAGTTCCAATGGAATGGAACCGGAAAGGAAGGGTGAACGACAGGAAACCTGCCCGATCCGGCTCCTTTCCCGGTAGAGTTCCACCGGTATGTTGACCACCACCTGCATCCCCTCCACGTCAATCAGGGTGAAAACAGGTGTCCCGGCATCCACCATTTCGGCGGGGGAAAAGGAAACGGATTGGACGTAAGCGTCCACCGGAGCATACAGCCGGGTGTATTCCACCTTGTTCCGGTTCGCCTGCAACTGCACTTCCAACTGTTCCAAACCGGCCACAGCCTTGAAATAGTCGTTCCCGGAAACGCTCTTGCCCTCATACAAGCGCTTGAGACGCTCCACTTCGTCTTTCACTTGATCGTACTGGATTTGCAGGGCTTCCAAACCGAGACGGTAATCGGCCTCGTCCAAGCAGGCCAACAACTGTCCTTCCCGTACGAAATCCCCTTCCTTGACAAGGATTTGCCGGATTTGCCCGGCGGTCTTGAAACCCAGGCTGACTTCATGGGCTTCCTGCACGATACCGGAATAAACCTTGGTTTGCCGCGCTGCAAGCGGTACCGGCTCGACCACCTGGACACTCTTCACGAAGACCGCCTGCGGGGCTTTTTCTTGGCAGCCCGACAAGGTCGCCAACAGGGCCATTCCCATCAGAATGGCCACGTTCTTTCTCTTCAACATCTTATGAATCAGTTTAATGATATCATCTTCAGCTTTCAGGGAGAAGAAAAGGATTCCCCCGGTTCTGATGGCGGCAAAATTACAGGAGGTTGTTTGCCGGACCGATTCCTATCACATCTCAAAAATGTTCTATTGGATAAAAAAAATAAAAAAAACAGAAAATTTACTTATATTTCCAATCAATCGGACTAATTTTGCAAACCATAAAATACGAACGGCATACAAATCCGGATGATTCCGGGAAAACGGCCATGAGGCAGCCCGGAATTCCCTTTTCCTCCAATCCCTGAAAAAAATGCAACAAAAAACGACCCAAGAATCACCCGAATTACAGAAACTGGATTTCCTCAATTTCTCCAAAATCCTGCACAAACATGCCCTGGTGCAAGGTTCCGCCATCCTGGCCGACAACCTCGACGAAACCATCGAGCCGAAAGAGTTCGAAACACTCCTCTACCCTTCCAAGCCCATGAAAATCCTCGTCACCATGACACTCTATTGTGTGGAAGGCCACATGAAAATCCGTTCGAACCTGATGGAATACACAATTGAAAAGAACGACCTCCTCATCTTGCAACCCGGCAGCATAGGGGAATGTATCTACATGAGCCCGGATTTCCGGCTCGTCCTTATCATATTTCCCGACAATCACAATTTCACGGATTTGTACACGAAGAACCCGCAAACGGCCCTCCAACTGGGTTCGTTCATCCAGGAGAAGGCCAAACTATCGCTGAGCCAGGAACAAATGGATGAGTTTATCAGCCTCTATCGGATAATCTGCGGCAAACTGGACAATCCAGAGTTCAAACTGAAGGATACTCTTCTCTCCGGCTACCTGCAAATCCTGTTCTGCATGATTTCCCATGCGCTCCAAAAAAAGAGGCAGCAGCAGGAGGAAGAGCCGCCCAAAAGACAGAACGAACTGTTCCACCGCTTCATCCAATTGGTACATGACCATTGCCAGCAAGAACGGAAAATCGTTTTCTATGCGGACAAGCTTTGCATCACGCCCAAATACCTTTCCCAGCTGATCCACAGGGCCAGCGGGAAGTTCACTTCCGATTGGATCCGGGATTTCGTCATCCTCGAAGCCAAGGCTTTACTCAAAAATGAAAAATTCAGCGTACAACAAATCAGCGACATGCTGCATTTCCCCAACCCGTCCTTTTTCGGGAAATACTTCAAAGCCGCCACGGGCATGACACCCCGGCAGTACCGTTTACAATAAGGAAGTAGCATTTGCAGCTATTTCCGGGCAGGCTTTTCCCGGCAATGGAGGTATCCTCGCGGGTAAACAAAGTTTATAGACAGGTGGCGGCTTGCACAGCCATAGCGACCCGGTTTTGAGCTATGGTTTGCTGCGGTGTTCGGATACCTCCTCGGATACCTCCTTCCAGGCATCCTTGGTTATAAATCCGGCATAAGCCCCTTGCCGATAAATCTTCACAAAAGAAGCCGGAAAACAGTCATAATTTGAATAGAAAGCGCGTGAAATATGTTTTAGGATTGAAAAAATGAAGAACATCATTTATACTTCACCAGAACCGGTTCGTTGACCCGGCCATCGTCCTGCATAAGAGCCGCATTGACATAGACGATGCCTTCTTTCTCCGCGACACCGTACCCTGCATGGACATGCCCGAACAAACAATAAGACGGACGGATATCGTGTATCCGCCATGCCAGCCCCTCGCTGCCAAAATGATAAGCGCTGCCATCCTCGCATGCTTTATCCAACATGCCCAATGGAGGTTGATGCGAAACAAGCACATCCACACCGGAGGGAATGGCCTGCACATGGTGGTCCTCAAAGCCCTCTATAAAAAACGGCAGACCGTAAAAATGTACCCCATCGAGCACTACACCCTTGTTGGAAAGGAAATAACAGTTCTCATCCAAGCCCTCGACATTGTTACCGTAAAGGCACACATCATGATTGCCGGTAGTAAACACCTTGTACTTGTAAGGCTGATCACAAAACCAATTGAGAAAATCAAAAACCTCTTCCTCCGTACCGTACTCGGTAAAGTCTCCGCAATGCACCAAGACATCGGCCTGCGGCAAATCGCGGAGGCTGCGATGCCTGTTGTGCGTGTCAGACAGGCATAAAATCGTCTTTATCATAAGTATTTATTGTAATATCGTTCCAAAACTTCCATTTTTCAACAAGCGGTCGTACAGCACGATACTGCCAGCTGCCGACACGTTCAACGAATACTCTCCCGGTATCTGCACCACATCCGCACAATGCGCCAAGGCCTCGGCGGACAGCCCCTTATCCTCCGCTCCAAGCAAATAAACAGCCCTTTGCGGATGATTGTATGACGTAAGCGGCACACTGCGTGAGTCCAGCTCCACTCCCACCAAAGTAGCATCCTTTGGCATAGCCTTGTAGAAATGCTCGAAACTCTCATATTCGAACAGCGGTATATGCCTCCAGCTCTTGAGGGTATCTGTGGCCACTTTTGTATAACGCCGCCCTATGACGAACATGAAATCCGCTCCCATGATATGGGCGGAACGCCACAGCGTACCCACGTTCTCAACTGTCTTCGGATACTCTATGCCAATCCCGAAAAAGCCCCTGTTGGGCTGAGGAACAATAACATTAGGATAATTCTTCTTGCACTTGCCGTGCAGCACTTCCTGCGCTTTAACTTCCATGATGCTTGCTTTTATCGTTTATCCGGGGCAAAACTAAAGGCATGTTAAGCCGAAGAATGGCATAACCCCATAGAAATTGGGGAAAGGAGGAACCATTACATCGCCAATACAACACAATCCGGAAACAGCCTCCCCCATTACATCTACGATAAAACCTCTGCTTCCGAACGGTAACGGCAAGACGTTAATGCCGCACCCAAACGTTCCGCAAAATATCCTCCAGCTTCGCTTTTCCCAACGCTCCGCTCCAACGGTTCCACCATGGACTGGATGGATGAGACACCTGCTCTATCCTTAACCCGTTAAAAACAAAAGACTTCGATTTCAAATAATTCTCAAACGACAAGAATGCCAACTTGCTAAGAAATACCACCAAGTCCGGATTTATACAACGGATGATGCCGACAAGAGCCTCTCCAGCCACTTCCTTGTCAATTGGCAGAGGCTTAAATCCTTTTGTTTTCCCGTCATTATAAGCCGGTCTTAAAAAATAATTATAGAACGCCGCTTCGGCCAAACCGTCAAGATGCCCTATCCCGTTGTCATCAAGGACCTTTCCCATTATCTTAAAGACCTTATTGAATGTTTTGTAACCTATATCGTTATTGACATCCTTTTTCCTATATTCCGGAATCAATTTCGCTCCTTCTCCTCTATACCATAATTCCGTATCAAGAAAATCACTTTGAGAAAGATCCCTATCACTGAAATAGTTACTCTCTCCTATCAAAAGTAGTTTCCCATGCCTGCCGTCCTCTCGCCAATAATGCTCCCTCACGGCCGGAAGCAAATCCGGGAATCTTACGAATATCCCTTCGCGGACAATACCGCCTTTGCCTATCTGACTAAGCATCTGTAACAAGCCTGCATCCATATAGCACTAATTTTGATGGTTCTTCATATCGTTGAGTAATTTCCGATATTGTGCAAATACGTTGTCAAAAGAAGCATACTTTAGACAATACCACCATTCATTATTTTTCACCGTAAGTCCATTTATTTTCATGATATTCCTAAATACAACATCTTCTAGAAGGGATTGGGAAACATTGTCCTCGTCATCATACTTGGTAATACCGAAATAAACCAATTTTTTGCCCGCATCATACTCAATGGCAGCTCGAACTTTTGTCCCAAGCAAAGAAAACGGTACGGATAAATTCTTCCATTGTCCGACATTTTCCCAATTGTTCCAGTTTCCTAAAAGAGAATTGCCATCTTTTTCAAGCACCTCGGCCCAATTTCCAAACATGGTTTCTTCGTATGATTTCCCAGCCTCACTTTCAACAATATTTTCTTCCATGCCCCCCCCCACTTTCTCCGTAACCAATGGAACCGCGTCATTCCCCTCCTCTTCACTATCCGACAGAGTCAGTTTTCCGGGTCTATCTTTTTGCTTCATCTTCTCCTGCATATCACCAATATAAGTATCCACATTTTCCATACTGACAAGCGGTGGTTTGCGGAATCGGATAGAAAATATCGCAAAGAAAACAAGCTTGACAACGACAAAGGTCCACAACATCGCCCCTATGGCATCACCCGTCTGACCTGATTTCATTTGCTCTATGATTTGCGAGACATTCAGCGTATTCGAACCATAACAAACAAAACCAAGGAATACCAATAAAGACAATCCAAACCCCCATGCATTGGAATAATGTTTCCGCCCTTTTTTCCTCTGCTTCTGTGGCCTGTTTTCCAATGCCTCAATGACCGGTGCTGTTTGCCCTATCACATAATTCGCATTATCCAACTGAGCCTTTAAATCCTGCCCCCGATAACTCCTGACAGAGATCTGTCCATTCTGGTTAAGCCTGATCCTCTCTCTTTCGACAGCAGCCTCAACATACTTTTTCGTTCTTAAAGCAGCAGAAAAATCCTCCCAACTGCTCTTGAACAATTCCCTCTCACCATAGTTCAACCAGAAAAAATCACGCTTACGCCTTTTATCCGATGACAGATATGCTATCTGATTGATCAAATACAACACCAAAAAAATCAACGGAGAAGCATATATTACTGCACCAAAGAGAAGAAGTACAACTGCCAGCAATAGAACAACAGACACAACCTTTGTTTCTATCGAATTGCTTTGATTTTGTTTCGCCATGTCACTTTTTCCTTTTTTTATTCCATTTTACGAATTCCGTAAACGACAAGCCTGTTTCTCTCAAACCGGAAGTAAACCTAAGTCCATGCCGCCCTATTGTAATAGTTATGAACCTGGATATAAACGAAAATGAGATACCCCGTTTACTTACATTCAAGAAAACTCGCGGCAAAATCCGGAACCGTCTCCAAAAACGGACATATACCATATCAAGAAAGCGCTATAATTCAGATACTTCGATATAATACTCCGAACCATCCACATCTGAACCATCCGTATCTGCCAATCGAATCAAATAATCGACATTAGTTATAGTATTTGTCACCGTAAAAGTGGCATATCCTTCTTCATCCTTCACAAGGACAGGATCGCTCAGCACAACCCTCGATTCCACACCGTCGATTGTTTCAAAGTAATATTCTATGAATTCCTTTGCATATTGGTCATCGATATCCTCCATTGGAAAATCTTCTTTTAAAACATGATTGTTGACAATATACTGGATATTCTCCCACCCTATACTGTAAGACTTATTCACCATCTCCTCCACCCCCCTCTCATAGGTATCCTGATCAATCCCCAGAATATCAAGTTCATCTCCTATTAACCAATTATAGGTATTCGCGTTATCAGCCATTTCATCCGCGACAACCGAATACACCTCTTGATACTTATCCGGCAAGACTTCGTTCTGATATATTGTCAATATCACCAATGGCTCGACCTCACGCATCATGGAGTCCAAATCTATCGTACCCACTGATTTAAGATTAACACGGTTTCCACACGATACCAATGCCAGCGATGTCAGAAACACAGGTACAAGAACCTTTGCCGATTGTCCGAAAGCTTTCATAAAAATTATTTTTTTGCCTGCCGATGCCCAATCAGACTGTTATAAAATAGTGTAGAAAGCGTAGCACCGAAGCCCATTTTTGCAAGCAAGTTCCAGAAAATTGTGAAGAAAAAAAACAAGCAGGCTTCCATTCATACCAACAGAAATGAGACATGATAATGCCTGCATATTCCTCTTCATCGCATTCACCGGATTCGCTTGCGAGAATAAACTTACACTTTCCGTATTTGTCAAAATATCGTTTTAAACACCGGAGACTTCTCCATCCATAAACACCCTTGCCATCCTTTATCCTTTTGCCAATCTCTTGGGAAGAAACCCGCATCTCTTTATTTTATAAAATATTATTTTACACATATTTAACAGAATTCAAATCATTTTATTCAAAGACATGACCAGCGACTTGTTTTCCCTGATTTACAGTCAAGACCTCAGGCAGATAGTTGAAAAACAATGGATTTTGCATTTTTGAAAAAAAAGTATTACCTTTGCAATGCCAAGTGTAGGTTTCTTCCCAAGAGACCTGCACTTTTCGTAAATGTCCGACAGTTTTTCGCCTTTTTCTTTCAGCCCGTGTCTCTATATACAGATAAAAACACCAGGCGACAATAATCCAACCAAAACGAATTTCTTCGGCCGGTCCTCTTCTTTTCTATAGACAATCTGAAAAGCTTTCGCATGAGGAAAGCGAAACTGATTATCCCGAATTCCTCGTAGCCAGGACACTTGATGTAGCAAGAAGAGAGCATTTTGCCCTCTCAAATGAAAGCCTTACCTTTGGCGGTATTTGCCCCAAAACTCCACACCATGCAATTGACTGAACTTTTATCGAAGAACCGCTCTTACCGCCGTTTCGTGCAGCAAGACCGGATTCCACTCGCCCTTCTGGAAGAATGGGTAGGCCATTGCCGCCTCTGCGCCTCGGGTCGCAACCTCCAAGCCTTGAAATACGCCATCGTGTACCAGGAGGAAGATTGCGCCAAGGTATTCCCGTTCCTGGCATGGGCGGGTTATCTCAAAGACTGGCCGGGACCGGAAGAAGGGGAACGCCCCTCGGCTTACTTGATCCAGCTTTTGGACCAATCCCTCGCCACGGACTGCCTTTGCGACGATGGCATCCAGTTGCAGACCCTTTTGCTTTCGGCCTGCGAACAAGGGTATGGCGGATGTATTATCAAGGCGTTCAACAACAAAGAATTGCGCAAGCTGCTCAACTTGCCCGGACACCTGCAAATCCTCCATGTGTTAGCCTTGGGCCGACCCAAGGAGAAAGTCGTCATCGAAGACATGCAGGGCCAAGAAGTCCGCTATTGGCGTAGCCCCGACCAAATCCACCATGTCCCCAAAAGACCGGTATCGGAATTGGTTTACCGGATTGGTCTACCGGAACCGTCCAGCCCGGAAAAATAAAGGAAGAACACAACCGGACAGGAAGAGTTTGGATTTCGTATCTTCGCAGCCGGAATGCCCCTGCCGTCCAAGGCAAGGACGTTCCGGAACGCCAACGAAGAAACAACGCCATGCTGATACGAACGGCCAAAAGCCATCCTGTCTTCCAGTTCATCCTCCTGTTTGCCGTCTCCCTGGCCTTGGCTGGCAAAGACCTGATTACAAAAGGACTCTTCCACGGACCCACCTGGGCCGGATGGTTGCTCCACTTGTCATGGGCCTTGGCTGTCGGCTTCATGGCATCCAGACACCGGCTTTCCCGTAATCCAGGACTGATTGCACTCATTTTCTTCTGCCTGGACGTCGTCCATTCGGGGATGGCATACCGTACAATTCTCTGGAGTTATCCGCTTTTCATCCTGAGCATCCACTACTGCATGTCGATTTACGGGCAGGAAAAACCCTACCCGGCCATTTTCAATGCCAGTTTTTTCTGGAGCGCTCTCACGGTCTTCTGCCCGGAACTCCTCTTCAGCCTGCCCTGCTTTTTCATCATCCTACTTTCCTATTCGGCCACCTCTTGGCGGGAATGGGCCAGCACCTTGCTCGGCATGGGCGCCCCCTACCTCCTGCTTGCCGCTTACGACTTCCTTTTCAACACGGGAATCTTGGCGCAAAACTGGGAACAAGCCTTTAATCTCGACCTCCCGGCATTCCATAAGGAACTTATCCTGCCCGGCATTCTCCTTCTCTGCTGCATGGTGACCACCCTGCTCTCCATTTTTTCCTTGCGGCAATCCTTGCAAGATGTGGACATGTCGGAACGGCATAAATCCTCGGCCCTGACCGCCTTGTTCATCTACCTTTCCATTTTCTGCCTGGGAACCAATCTCGACCCTGCCCTCTGCTTCCCGCTCTTCATCCCCCTGGCCTTTTTCTGCACCAAATTCTTAGTCAACACCAAGAACGAGAAAGTCAAGGATTGGATTTTCCTCGGTATCCTCCTGACTTCCCTCCTCGGCATGTACCTCTAAGCCGCGCCCAGCCCGTCGCATCCAACAGGCTCAGAATCCCCAAGAAACAAAAAAGGTGCGCCCCGGACATTTTAAATCCGGAACACACCTCTTTCGACACCGGTCCGGAACCTGACGGCCAAACCGGTTCAAGGTTCGAAAAACTATCCCACATAGTGGAAATGGGGACCGAAACGTTCAAAAGCCGCACGGTCCAATTCTTCCCGATGGTCGGGATGGGCAATCGAAATCAAGAGCTTGGCCCTTTCCTGCATCGTCTTCCCGTACAAGTTCACCGCCCCGTATTCGGTAACGACCCATTGCACGTGGGCCCGCGAGGTCACGACCCCTGCACCCGGAGCCAAAACCGGTGCGATTTTGCTGATTCCCTTGTTGGTAACGGAAGGCATGGCAATGATAGGTTTCCCGCCTTCGCTCAAGGAAGCACCCCGGATGAAGTCCACCTGGCCACCCACGCCGGAATAGAACTTGGTTCCCAAGGAATCGGCGCAAACCTGCCCGGTCAAATCGATTTGCAAAGCCGAGTTGATGGCCGTCACCTTGGGATTCTTGGCAATGATGAACTCGTTGTTGGTGTATCCCACATCCATCATCAGAACACCGGGATTATCGTCCAGGAAATCGTACACTTCCTGGCTTCCCATCACGAAAGTGGAAACAATCTTGCCCCGGTCGATAGCTTTGTTCTTACCGTTGATGACCCCTTTGCGGACCAATTGCAACACCCCGTCGGCAAACATTTCGGTATGGACACCCAAGTTCTTGTGATTGCCCAACTGGGAAAGCACGGCATTAGGAATCGAGCCGATACCCATCTGGAGCGTGGCCCCGTCTTCAATCAAAGCGGCCACGTTCTTGCCAATCGTTTCCTCGACCGGCGAAGGCTGGGCGAAATGGGCCGTCATCAAAGGCGTGTCGTCCTCGGTGAAGATGTCGATCATGTCCATCGGAATCATGGCATCCCCGAAAACCCTCGGCATCTTGGGGTTGATGGTGGCAATGACCGTGTCGGCGGTCTCTATCGCGGCCAGCGTGGCATCCACCGAGCAACCCAAGGAGACATAGCCATGCTTGTCGGGCGGGGTCACCTGGATCAAAGCCACGTTGGGACGGCAATAACCTTCCCGGATCAGGCGCTGGGTATCCTGCAAGAAAACAGGAATATAGTCGGCATAACCCGCCTGGGTGTCCTTGCGGACATTGGCTCCGGCAAAGAAGGATTCCAAAAGGAAAACGCCTTCGAACTCGGGTCCCGTATAGGGAGCCGGACCTTCGGTATGCAAATGCTGGATCCGGACGTTCTTGAACTCATGGCGGCGTCCGCGTTCGCACATGGCCTGAATCAATTTCTGGGGAGCGCATCCGATGGCGTGGATATGCACCCTGTCGTTGGTCTTGATGACCTTGACCGCCTCTTCGGCGGAAACGATTTTCAATTCAATCATATCGTGTTTTGTTTTTTTCCCATGAATCCGCCCCTCAACCCGGAAAGACGGCGCAAAAGTACAAAGAATCCGTTGAAAAGCTCCCAAAGGAGTCCAAGAATCTGCGGGAATACCTTCCTCCTGTCCCGATTCGCGTAGCAAAACCAAAACTTTTTCGTAACCTTTTGTTTTGGAACCGGGATTTTTCTATTTAAGCCAAACTCCCTATTTTTGGCGTTCCTTTCCGGAGGGAAACCGGCCATGCCCTCTTTCCGGCATTCGACCCGGAAATCCGGCATTGCCCATAAAAACAGACCAATAGAAACATCATGAAAAAACTCCTTTCAATGAGACCGGGTTCCACGCCAAACGCGCTTGCCTTTCTTTTGTTGTTCTTCCTCCCTTTCAGCCTCCTGGCCCAGGAGCCCAAACAATACCAGCTGGGTATGATTGGTTTCTACAACTTGGAGAACCTTTTCGACACCATCGACGACCCGGCCATCAACGATGAGGAGTTCCTGCCTAAAGGAAGTTACGCATGGAACGGGACAAAATACCATAACAAGCTCAAAAACATGTCGGAAGTCATCGCCCGGATTGGAACGGACGAAATCAAGGGCCACACCTTGCGGTGTCCCGACATCCTCGGCGTGAGTGAAATCGAGAACCGCTTGGTTTTGGAAGATTTGGTTGCCCAGCCTGCCTTGGCGCCTTACCGTTTCGGCATTGTCCATTACGATGGACCCGATGCCCGGGGCGTGGACGTGGGGCTTTTGTACAAGAAAGACAAATTCAAGGTTTTGGGAAGCCGGTCGGTCCGTCTGCACGACCCGGAGAACCCCAATTTCAAGACCCGCGACCAGTTATTGGTTTCAGGGATTTACATGGGCGACACCATCCACATCATCGTCAACCACTGGCCCTCCCGCTTGGGCGGTGAAAAACAAAGTTCCCCGAAGCGGGAAATGGCCGCCCGCCTGACCCGTTCCCTCGTGGACAGCCTCTTGGCCATCAATCCCCAAGCCAAGGTCATCGTGATGGGCGACCTCAACGACGACCCCAAGAACAAAAGCGTGACGGAGGTCATGAACGCCCCCAAGACGGACGACTACAAGACCTTGCAACCGGGCCAGATGTTCAATGTTTCTTACGGCCTTTACAAAAGAGGCGTCGGCACCTTGTGCTACCGGGGGCAATGGAACCTTTTCGACCAAATCCTGATTACACAGGGCTTGACCGGCAAAGACCGTTCCTCGCTCAAATTCTACGGATACCGGATTTTCAACGAGGACAAGTTGATTCAAAAAAGCGGACGTTACATCGGTTATCCGCTCCGCACCCATGCCGGCGGGGTCTACCTGAACGGTTACAGCGACCACTTCCCCGTCTTCATGGTGGTCATCAAGGAAAAATAAACGAAACCAAGAATCTGGAATCTCCTCACCTTTGTGCGGACATTTACAGACTTTCGGTATTCGATACACAAACACCCGGTCCTACAACCCAATGTAGAACCGGGTGTTCATTTATCCCAAATCGGTCATTAGACTTTGGGTAGATTGTCCGCTTATGTCATGCAGCATGCTTCTCGCCTAGCCGAAGGCGTAGCGGGCTACGTCGAGGCGTAGCGAGGAGCAAGATGCGGACAGAAGCGAACAAGATGCACAAAAGCATCCCTCTTCAAAAACAGGAAACACACTCGGCGAGTCTAATGACCGATTTGGGTTTATAGATAAATCGAAACGCCGAATCAAAGTACGGCGAAATCCACCGCTAAAATAGATTCAGCCTGAATAGATACGAGGCGGTCTTGTAAAATGAAAAAACAATTTCCGGTTCGCAGACGCAATACACGCGAGGGTGAAAAGCCCCTCATACAACGCCCAGGCGCCTAAAAAGCATTTACAGGAGGTAGATGCGAGGTGCCGAAGCGAAATGCGGCCACCGCCTTAAACCCAAATCGGTCATTAGACACGCCGAGTCCGTTTTTGATTGGGAAAGTGAGGCTTTCGGGCATCTTGCCCGCCTCTGTCCGCATCCTGATTCTCGCTACGCCTCGACGTAGCCCGCTACGCCTTCGGCTAGGCGAGAAGCATGCTGCATGACACAAGCGGGCAATCTCCCCAAAGTCTAATGACCGATTTGGGTTAAAATGGATTCAGAGTGAATGGATACGAGGCAGTCTTGTAAAATGAAAAAAACGATTTCCGGTGAGCAGATGCAAGGCACGCGAGGGTGAGAAAAGCGGAGCGTACTTATGTACGTGAGCATTTTCGAATCCCTCGCGTAACGCCGCAGATGCCTCCGGAAATCGTTTTTTAGAACATGTAGTCCCACATGGGCAATTGCACCGGTTTCATCTCCAACGCCTCCACCGCTTTCTCGTTCAAGAATTCCTTGCGGATGACGAGCCGGAACATGTATTCGTCGAACCATTCGTCGGTGAAGGTGATGTAGCCCTCGTGGCCGGCGGAGGGTCCCCAGCTGTTCTCGAACTCCCATTTCACCGGGTTTTCGTTGGAATCCACATCGCATCCCACCAAGGTCATGGCATGGGAAGAACCGCTTTGGCGGCTCAGAATCCGGTCGGCCTTTTCCATATCCAGTTCCACGCCCAAAAGGGATTCGTAATCATACATCGTAGGATCGGAAATCCCCTCCTTGACATTGAACTGCTTGCCCACGTCGCAAGAAGCATACATGGCCTCGTTGTTCTTGATGGAAGCCAAGGCAGCCTGCTTCAAATCCTCGTTGGGCAAGTTCAGGTAGACCCAGTTGATACCCTCGTAGCTGTTCCGGTAATTCTGGATTTCGTAAAGCTTGTAATACGGACGGGTCGGGTCGTTCATAATCATGATGTAGTTGTCGGGCGTATAGCCTTCGGGCGTGATTTCGGCATAGAACTGCTGGGGCGTGTAGTCCTTCAGCTCCCGGATGTTCCCGTCCAAATCCTTGTAACGCCATGTGAAAGTGGTCGGAGGTTCCCCGAGGCACAGAGCCAGAATACGGTAAGCATCCTTCAAACCCTCCATTTTCCGCTCACGCAAAGCTTCCACCTTGGCTTTTCCTTCCGCCAAATGACGGATTTCCATACCGGTACGACGCAAGCTTTCGTTCAGGAGCGACACCAATTGGTTGGTATTGTCCGAATGCTCGGTTTCCGGCATCACCTCGGCAGGAACCACCCCGTACTTGGTCGCCAAGTTGTAGTACAGGTTCCAAACCCCGCCATCGTTGACCGGAGAGGCGAAAAGCGCCATCACTTCCCGGTCACCCTGGTCGGTCTTGGCGGTACGGATGATATTTTCGAGGAACAAATTGGATTTTTCGAGCATATCGTAGAAATAGAGGTAATTATGCGAAAAATCGAAAGCCCCGATATTGTACTTTTCCATGATGCCCGGCCTGAGCACGTTCATCGAGGTGAACATCCAGCATCGCCCCGACTGTTTCTGGTCGGTAATCCCCTTCACATCCACCCGGTATTTGAAATAGTGGTCGATCTTGCCCTGCAACTCCCGGTTGAGCGCACAGGACTTGATATCCTTGGTTCCCGTCAACACGTTCTGGATAGCCTTGGTCGGCCCGTCCAAAACAAAACTGCCTTGAAGTTCGGACAATTCTTCCGTACCGATGCTCTGGGCTTGAAGGACACTGCCTCCGCCCGCGAAAGCCGCCAAAACGGCCAAAGCGAACATTTTCTGTTTCATCTCTTTTTGCTTTATCGTTTTATCAATGGTTGATTTCCTTGATTTGTTGGGGGGGATTCCCATGAACCGAACCCGATTCCCGGTTCGAGGCCGCCTAAGCATCACTCAAGACCTTCTTACTTCCCCGCCGACTTCATCATCGAGGGCGTGGACCAAGCTTGAGGCCGCCTAAGCATCCCCCAAAACCTTCTTGGCTTCCTGCCAATACGTCTCCATCTCCTCCAAGCTCATCCCACGCAATGGCTTGCCTTTCTGGATGGTCTGCTCCTCCATATAGGTGAACCTCTTCACGAATTTCCGGTTGGTATGCTCCAAGGCATCCTCCGGATTCAACTTGAGGAAACGAGCGTAGTTGATCAAGGCAAAGAACACATCGCCCAACTCCGAAAGGACTTTTTCCTGTTGGCGTTCCCAAGCCTCCTTGCGGGCTGCGGATTCGTCGGGCATTCCTTGAACCGTTCCCTCCGCTCCGGGAGCTTCCGGCGAACCGTGACGGCCTGTCACCGCCTCCAAGGATTCCATCACCGCCACTTCAGCCTGCAATTCCCCCATCTCTTCCTGTACCTTGTCCCAAACCTGTGCACGGTTGTCCCAATCGAAACCCACGCCACGGGCCTTGTCCTGGATACGGTAAGCCTTGATCATGGCAGGCAAGGACGATGGCACGCCGGACAAGACCGTATGTTTCTTCCCTTCCTTGAGCTTGATTTCCTCCCAATTCTTCTTCACCTCCTCGTCCGTCCTGGCTTCCACTTCTCCAAAAATATGGGGATGACGACGAATCAATTTGTCACACAGCGAATTGCAAACGTCCTTAAAATCGAATTTCCCCTCCTCCTCGCCTAACTCGGCATAAAAAGCGATATGGAGCAGCACGTCCCCCAGCTCTTTCTTGATTTCCTCGTATTCCTTGGAAACAATCGCGTCCGACAACTCGAAGGTTTCCTCGACCGTCAAAGTCCGCAAAGTATCGAAAGTCTGTTTCTTGTCCCACGGACACTGCTTGCGCAACAATTTCAGGATACGCAGCAAACGGGCAATCCCCTCTTCCGGGTTCCGGGCCGCTTCCTGATTGGGCAAAAGGTTTTCCAAACTCATTTCCTTATATGTTTTATCCTCGTTCCGATAATTTCCCACCGGCCGTTCCATCAACCCCTTTGTGTCCCTCCGGCTTGTCCTCCCCCGCTTCCGGTTTCTTCCTGAAATTCATTTTCGATTCCCGGCCATGCAACAAGCGCCCAATGTTCTTACGATGCGTGATGACAATGAACACGGCAATGAAAACCGCAAAGGCCCGCAAAACCGGGTCTTGCTGGTGGAATACGAAAATATCCAGAATCGGGAACAAGACCGCCGCCGTGACGGAGGCCAAGGAGACGTAACGGGTCGCCAAGAAAATCAGCGTGAAAACCAAAAGGGCCGACAACAAAGCCTCCGGGTACAGGGCCAAAACCACCCCCATCAGCGTGGCCACACCCTTGCCTCCCTTGAAACCCGTGTAAATCGGGAAAACATGTCCCAATACCGCCGCCAAGGCCAAGGCCACGTCGAAATACACCGTGTAAGCCTCGGTGGAGGGTCGAAGGAAAAGGAAATCCAAGCTCACGGCCAACCAGCCCTTGAAAGCGTCAATCAACAGGACCACGATGCCCGGCCTTAGGCCAAGCACTCGTATCGTATTGGTTGTCCCGGCGTTATGACTCCCGTATTCCCTTACATCCTTGTGGTAGAAGATACGGCCTATCCAGACAGCTGAAGAAAAACTGCCAATCAAGTAGGCCACGATGACTCCTATTGCCAATAAAAACATGGTTCTTATCAATATGGATTCTGCGGAAGCCTTGCGGCTTCAAAGTTCCGCACAAAAGTATTTTTTTTCGACATGGTGGCCAAGTAAATCATAAAACGGCCTTCCCTAAGTTGCGAATCCCGCATCTTGCTCACAAACTGGTTGAACCCCTCGTCCGAAGAAAAGATTTGCAAAACGTTGTTGCCACAGCTGAAATAAAGCCATTTGTTCCGGGCCGCTTCCAAATAAATATCCACCTCATCCCCCCGTCGCGTTTTTCGCAGGCTCACGTAAGCTTTCATCTTCTTATTGACCGGGATTCCACCCAAAGCCAAAACAGCCGTTTGCCCGGAGCCGAAGAAGGTTTCCGTTTCCGGGTCCCATTCCAGTTCCAAATCCGGGAACACCAAAGCCTGGCGCAAACCCTCGGGAATCACCTCCAGAACCCCGGTCCTGGCCAGACCTTCCTTGACCTCTTCCCATCGCGATCCGGGTAAAGTCCTCTCCAGATAGCTATCCACATAACTTCCCGGAGCTATTTCCACACCCTCGAGGTCGATTTGGGCATTGAGAATCTCCGCCATGAGCCCGGACAAGACCTGTGGCAAAAAGAAATCGAAAACCGTCAAAGCCCGTGTCTTGATAGCCCCGGAGGATTCCTTGATCATATCTCCCCACACGCCAATCCGGAATGCCGGCAATTTCACATCCAAGTCAATGACACCCTTAGCCGTGGCCAGACACTTGTCCATGGAGACATCCAGGACCCGCCGCCCGGTGCTGTCCCATACTTGGTAAGCCTGGTCTTTCCCGGAGAAACCGAGCCATCCGCTCAACTCGATGTTCTTCAAATCATTCGAGATTTTCCGCTGCATGAAACGGAACATCGGTTCCCGGGAACGGGTCTGCGTATAAAAACCGCATCCCAACAACCTGCCTGTCGTGGACCGGGTCTGGCCCGTTACCGGAATCAAAACCGAATCCGAGTTGATATAAGCTTCAAATTGGAAACCATCGGACAAGAACGGATTGCCAGGCCGTATTCCTTCGGCCTCTTCTCCAGGCAGAAGCACTTCCTCCTCTCCCCGGTTCCCCTTACGTTTGGAACTTCCTTGGGAATCCGTCTTCCGCTGGCGCTCCCCTTTCGCGTTCTCCTTTTTCTGCCGGTTGTCACCCGTTCCTTCATCTTCCGAATACTCGAAATCGTCATAACTTTCCTGCGCCGAAGACACTTCCCCGGCTCCGGCCTCCTCCGAAGCATACTCGAAATCATCGTATCCGGATATATTTTCCTCTTCCGGGAACCCGTATTCCGCTTCCCCGGCTTCCGGAAACGAACATGCATACACCATCCGGGCGCTGCCGGAAAAGAAAGGATAGGTCTGCCGGGCATCGATTTCCATTTTCCCGATGAACTGGAATGCCTCGTTCAAGTCCAAGACGGAACTATCGGCCACCAAACGGGCTTCTGCCCGGGAATGGCCTCCGTTCATCGGCCTTATTCCCGCAAAATACACAGGCTGGACTTCCAAACCCGGGGCTTTGTAATCAAAAAAACCGGACACCCTGTATTGGTTGGCCGAGACCACCCGTCCGGCCACACCATGGAAAGAATGCAAGCGTGCCCGGTCGCCGAAATAAAGCTCCGCACCGGTCAAAGGTGCCAAAACTCCCGTTTTTTCCACGGTCAGGTTACCCTGGGCCGGAACAAACAGGGCATCGGCCACCAACAAACGCCGCACACCCGAAAAAGAAAGCACGGTATCCGCATACGACAAGACGGACGAAGTGGCATGGAAACCCAAACCAGCCTGGGCTTTCCGGGTCGATTCAAAATACTCTCCCGGCAATTCCGCCGTGAACAAAGCCCCCTTGGAAAGCGTGTCGAATCCCGGCATCCCTATCCCGGAAGAATCGCCATAACACAGGTTCACGTCCTTTTTCCGCATATCCCAATACAAGGAAGCCACATGGCCCCGGTATTGGTTGAGACCGAACTCCAAAGGAGAACGTCCCCCAAGGGAATGGAAGGAAGCGGCCTGCCTGTCCAAATCCACATCCAACGAACAATCTCCCGTTTCCAGGAAAGCCGGCCCTTGAAGGTCGCCTATCCGGAGGCTTCCCGAGTCGGAGGCGAACCCCCTGCGCCAGACAGAAAAACGCTCCGCCGATACTTGGGCTTCCCCGATTTTCCGTAATTCACCGCATGCCGAAGAAAGCGAGGGCGAAAACTCGTAAAAGCCCCGCAATTCCCATTCCGGGCCGAAAACTTGCAACAAGGAATCCTGGTCGGATGCCACCTGGAACCGGCCATCCTCCTTGGTAAAGATACCGTTCACCCCCAGGCCTTGGACCAAAGGATATTCCACGCCCTGCCCCGAACCGGCATTCAAGGCAAATTCAACGGCATGCAAGTCCATATCCCGAGGTCTCAAGGTTATCCGGTTCGAAAAGGAATTCGATTCCATGTATTTGAACTGGCCATTTCCCCACAAGCCGGAATTATCCAAGGTCAAAAGCCCCGCAAACCTTGCCATTTGCCCATAAGCGGGCAAACCCTCCAGGCTTGTCTTCCGGGTAAACCCCAAAGAAAAGTCGGGCATCACCTTCAGCTCTTCCCGGATGTCCGGGAAAATGCCGGCCGAAACCAAAGTCCCCGCAAAAGAAATGCTGTCGGTCTGGAGCGTGTTCAGCTTGTCCATCCGGAAAGGGTCCACCTGGAAATAAAAAGAATCTGCCTTGTATACCCCGTCCTGCACATAAGGTTCGTCATAATAAACGAAAGAGGACTGGGTACTTTCCAGAATCGGATACTGTGGATAGTCTTTCCGCCCCCCCTTGTTGGAAGGATTGTCAATATAAACCGATCCTGCCAGATAGCGTATCTTGGAGACAACCGGCCGCAAAACATCCCTCCCGTCCTCCACCGTCTTGACCTCCAGTCCCAACTGCCGCACATCGGCAATGTCCACCTTGAAGGCATCGTAATAGAAGCAGCCGCCCCGGACATCGAAATGGAATGCACCCACGTCCAGGATGCCGTCGAAATGGAAATCCCGGTTCTTGTAAATCTCCACCGCCGAATCCTCCGGACGTACGGACATGTCCTGTTTCCGGCTCAAAAGCACGAAAGGGACCCCTTTCATCTTCAAAACCAGACTATCCAGATCCATCGTGGCCTTGACCACCCCCGGGGCCGTGGTCACGAACTCCAATTCGTCAAAATCCGCCTTCTTCGCTGTTACCTGCATGGTATGGTGCATGCGGGGCAAGATACCCACTTTGCGGGAGGACGGGTCGTAAGTCACATACCCGAACGCAATCAAATCCTTCAGGAACGCCAAAGCCTGGGTCGAAGAAACCCCCATGTACCGGGCCAAGGCTTCCAAACCGAACTCTTGGGAACGTAGTTTCTTGGACAAAGAAGACAGTATGAGGAAAGGATCCGTGTCCTGTCCCAGCATCAAAATACCCAACTCGTTCCTCGAATACATGGACAAAGACTTGAACGTCACCACGCCTTCCCGGCCCGGCACGTCCAAGAGGCCGAATTCCACCTTCCCCTCGTCCACATACCAGCGTAAAGCCTCAAAATCCATGCGCAACTGGTGGTACGTGTCGATATAGGGAGACTTGAGACCTGAATTTTTCACTTCGCCCACATGCAAGACCCGTTCCCGGTTGTCGAAACGCACCGAAACAGCCGGATTGTAAAGGGAATCGTTTCCAAGGTACATGGCCATCCTCGCCTCCGGGATTTGAAGCTGTTCTTGCCCGAAAAAAATCCGGCCTGCCGACAAACGGATCCGCAGCCCGTCCTTGTCCCGGACAGCCAACTCGGCCCCCTGTTCTTCCGTCCCGAAGTGCATCTGGTTCCCCTGCTGCACCAGAGGACCCTTGATATCCAATCCAGGATAAATATCCTCCACTTCAACCTGGTCCTGCCGGGATACAAAACGGGGATAACGGTTTTTCGACACCGTATGGCCGGAAAACAAACGTTCCGAATATTTCCCTTCGATGCTTCCCGAAAACAAATACAAATTGGTCAACCGGGCCTCCGCCTCCACCCTTCCTGTCCTCAGGTTCAAGGAGTATGAAAACAAATCCGCCCAACAACTGTCGGGTGACAAACCTGCACGGTTCCAATACGTCCGCCCTCCCTTCCCTTCGAAACGGTCATCCAAAGGATAAAAGGTACCCGAGAGCCCGAAAATGAAAGTACTGTCAGAAGCGGTACGGCAAGAAAGGTCGATATTCCGGAAAACAAAAGCCGGTTCGTTCCCGGGCTGGAAACGGAACTCCGGTTTGGAAACCTTCCAATGGGCAGAAAGGCTTTTGTACAAGCAGGCATCCAGAATCAAATCCTCCGTCCTCCGGACCAATTCCAAAAAATAACGGCCTTTGTCCCTCCGCAACAAAGAAATGAGGGTTGAAAGCCAAGCGGATTCTTCCGAAGGATGCAATTCCTGCATCCTCTGTTGTGTTTGCAGGAAATCCAGCAAATCAGGATAAGGCCTCAAGCGTTCCCGGTTCGACAAACGGGCCACCTCGGCCACTTGTTCCCGTATTCCAGGTTCCAATCCGGCATAGAAGGACAGATAGTCAGGGATAAAAACTTCAAGCATCTGCCTCTCGTCCTTTTCCAAACCAGGGTCGGACAACATGTATTGCAACAAGCCCGCTTCGAAACCTTCCGCATCCTTTCCCAAAACCTGGCTTTTTTGTGCCATCGCTGGAACCACGGACCAACACAAGCAAAAAAGCGGCATCAGAAGGAGGCGTTTTCTCCCTGTCCAAACCCGGCGATACCCAGGAACCATTCCTTGCATTCTTTCGGTCTTATGAACGTTCGTCTTATGAACAAAAAGTACACTTGAAGGAAAACAATCCCCTCATTTCTTTATAAATTCCATGGCGACCCAAGATTCCTCGGCCAGGTGCCGGCGGTAAAACAAACGGCGGGCGTTGCACTCTTGCTCTATCATGGCCATGTCTTGCAAATAGAAACCGCTCAAGTATAACAACCCGCCTTTTTGGAGGCAGGCCGAATATCTTTCGATGTCGCGCAAAAGGATGTTACGGTTGATATTGGCCAGAATCCGGTCGAAAACACCCCCTTCCAGCAAGGCGGCATCTCCTTCGAACACCCGGAAACGGGCCTTTCCCGCAGAAAACGGAATCCCGCTTGCCGGGGAAGGGGAATCCACAAAAGAGGAATCCGGGACCTCCCCAAGATTCCGCACCCGGCCATGAGGATAAGCTTCCGGGGAAAAACCATTGCGGGCCGCATTTTCCACGGCATTCCGGTAAGCCCACTCGTCTATGTCGATGGCATAAACGGACCGGGCACCCTGCATGGCCGCCAAAATGCCCAAAACCGCCGTCCCGCAGCCCATGTCAAGCACCGCTTCCCCTTGCGGGGGATTTTCCTCCAGGAACTTAATCATCAAGGCAGTGGTAGGATGATGCGCCGTGCCGAACGACATCTTGGGTTCGATTTCCACATTGTATTCCACCTCCGGAAGGGCTTGGTGGAAAGGGGCATGGACGAAACAAAAATCCCCGAAGCGCACCGGCTCGTACTGGCTTTCCCAAACCGCGTTCCAATCCTGGTCGGGAATCAACTCCTCGTGCCGGCTCTCGATGGCGGACAGGCCCGCCAGCAAGCCGTCGATTTCCTGCCGTTTTTCCCCGTACGCTTTGGCCGGGATATAAGCCGCAAGGCGCCCCGCTTCCGTCTCGAAACTCTCAAAGCCCAAAGCAGCCAAATCGTCCACAAGCAAATCCTCGGCCACTTGTTCCAAATGATGGCTCAGGCGCAATACATAGTAATCCATTCCGTATCAAGCAAAAAAACACTTCCTTATTTTTCAAAGGAATTGATGATGGCGACAAAATCGCGGGCATCCAAGGAAGCCCCGCCAATCAAACCACCGTCGATATCGGGCATCGCAAACAAATCCTTGGCGGTCTTCGCATTGCAACTGCCCCCGTAAAGAACCGGGACCACACGGGCAATCTCTTTCCCGTACTGTTCCTGGACCAAACCCCGGATGAAGGCGTGCATTTCCTGGGCCTGTTCCGGCGTGGCCGTCTTTCCCGTGCCGATGGCCCAAACCGGTTCATAGGCAATGATAAGGCGGGAAAAATCCAAGGGTTTCAAATGGAAAAGCCCTTCCTTCAACTGGCGTCCCACCACTTCGAACTGGTTTCCAGCCTCCCGGTCCGCTTCCTGCTCGCCGCAGCAAACGATGGGCGTAATCGCGTTTTGCAGCAATTGCTCCACTTTGCGGGCCACCTGGGAATCGGTTTCCCCGAAATACTTGCGTCTTTCCGAATGCCC
Source organism: uncultured Bacteroidales bacterium (assembly GCA_944321885.1). GTDB lineage: Bacteria > Bacteroidota > Bacteroidia > Bacteroidales > P3 > Pullibacteroides. The sequence goes on from CALUNB010000001.1 coordinate 35,199, forward strand.
CACAATGCAGTATTCCACATTCATCGAAGCCAGCATCCCGGCCGAAATCTCCCCGGTATAGGCCCCTTTTTCATATTCGCTCACATTCTGGACTCCCACGCTGTAAAAGACCTGGGGCTGGGAAGCATCCTCGTCGTCCGTACTCATGTCGAGAGCCATTTCCGCGTACAGGAAAGGCGGGCAAACCACCACTTCCACATCCTGGTCTTCTTGTTCATTGGCCAAGCTGTCGACCAACTCGTCCAACAAATCTTCGGCATTCTGGAACGTATTGTTCATCTTCCAGTTGCCAGCCACAATCTTTCTTCTCATGATTTTAAATTTTTTAAAAACCATATTTCCGGCTCAGACCGGCGAAATCAATGTCCTTCGGGGCCGGGAAACGGCGCCAATCCCAGATTTCCAGAACCCAGGCGTCGCGCAGCAACACAATGCCCGGATTGGAACGGACCACCGCCTTGATAGCCGTGTTGTCCGCATAGTAGAACATGAAATCCTCCAAACCGTAAGCCTGCTTCACCGAATCGGCCTTAGCCACCGGTGAAGCGGTCAGGAAACAGGCTTCGTACCCGGCTTGCTTCAACTCCTTGACGGCAGCGGCCACCTTGGCCATCCCCTCCGGATTGGCTTCGTCCAAATCGTACACGGCTACCAAGAAAAGGAATTGGTCCATTTCCAGCAAATCCTTGGTAACGTCCCAACCCGGGTCCTCGTCATCCACCTTGTCCAGAATATTGATGTTGACCACCTGCGGATTGGGGTCCACGTCCCTCCGGTCCACGAACTCCCAGTCCGCGATCCATCCGGGGTCGGAATAGGGGCAATCCTCCAACAGGTATTCCTGGGTCTGGCCCGTTTCCTTGTTCCGGTAGGTCACAAAATGCTGCACCGGCTGCGGGTTTTCAGGAAACAGCCGTACCCCTTCCTTCCACTCCAGAAAGTTGACCACCGGCAAATAACGGTAGTTGTAGTATTCAAAGCCCAAAAACAACAGGGCCGCCCCCCCGGCAAGCAGGGCATCAATCCAAGCGGGCCTACGGTTGCCCATGCGGTTCATGGAAAACAGGAGAATCAGGACCGCGGCATCCAAGACCAAGTTCTTGTAAAAGGTCTGCCAATTGGTCAGGACCAAAGCCTTGCCGAAGCAACCGCAATCAGGTACGGGATTGGCCACGGCATCGTACCAGGTAGTGGCCGTGAAAAACAACATCATCAAGGAAACCGCAATCACCGTCCATTTGGTCTTGACATTGGCCAGCAAACAGATTCCCAAGGTGAATTCCAGCATGTTGAGAAGGAAGGATCCGGTCAAGGAAAGCCCCGTCAAACCCGGCAGGCGGTAGGCCTCCAGGTAATCATGGATCACATAGGTGGTACCCAAGGGGTCCACCCCTTTGCTGAAGCCGGAAAAGACAAACAACAAACCGAGCAAAGTGCGCACGACGACCACGACCGGACGGACGAAAGATTTCCTGTTCAGGACGCAAAGCACCAGGTTCAAGACCAGCACGGCCAGAAACCAAGGGTTCTTGTCCGGCAAAAAGGCTATCAGTACAGCCAAAACCAGTGTCATCACCAGGATACCGTACGAAGGTATCCAAGCCGGTAGTGTTCTTTTCCCCATTTTTCCTTGTTTTAGAAATGGTTTAGCATTTTTAACCTCAAAAGCAAAAGAAGCGGGTTCCCTCCTCGCTTCCGCATGGAAGATTTCCCGCTCAGGCCTCGTTTTCCGGCAAAGTTTCCTCCTCTATCTGGATCAGGGCGAAAACCGCGTAATTCAAGATGTCGAAATAGTTGGCGTCCAAACCCTCTGAAACCGAGGTCCGGCCTCCGGCATCCTCTATTTCCTTGACCCGCAGCAATTTCATCAAGATGATATCGACCAAGGAACTCTGCCGCATGTTCCGCCAAGCCTCGCCGTAGTCATGGTTCTTGCGCTGCATCAGCTCGAAAGCCTGTTCCACATAGCGGTCGTAGCAAGCCAAGGCCTCTTCCGGCGCAAGAGGCTTGTCCTCGAAGCCCAACTCCAACTGGATCAACGCCATGACCGAATAATTCACAATCCCGACAAACTCGCCCCGGATGTCTTCGCCCACCCGGTTCTCACCCGTCAACTGGAGGGTCTGGATCCGCTTGGCCTTGATGTAAATCTGGTCGGTCAAAGAAGAGGGCCTGAGCACATGCCAAGCCGCCCCGTAATCCCCCAGTTTGGCCTTGTACAAATCCTTGCACGAGGCAATCACGTTCTTGTATTCCTGGTTGGTGTCCTTCTTCTCCATGAATTGCTCTAACAAAATTTAAAACTGCTTGGAACCCCTTGTAAAAACTCATGTCCGCCCGCTCCTTCCGGCCTCATGGGAAAACCTGGCCCGCTTCGCCGGAAACCCGCCGGAAGCCTTGGAAAAACGGGGGCATATCCTTGCAAAAATACGCATGTTTAGGTACTTTTGCAACCTATTCAAACCCTCCTGCAAATGGCCTATACCCTCAATATCCATGGCCGGCCCTATGTAATCGACGGCCCTAAAATCATGGGGATCCTGAATTTGACACCCGATTCCTTTTTCGGGCAAAGCCGGGTCGGTGAAACCGGACGCGCCTTGAAACGGGTCGAAGAAATGATCCGCGACGGCATGGACATCCTGGATCTGGGAGCCGTTTCCTCGAGGCCGGGTGCCGAAATGCCCGATGCCGAGGAGGAATGGAGGCGCTTGGAGGCCCCCTTGAAAGCCATACGCAAGGAATTTCCGGATTTGATTGTTTCGGTAGACACATTCCGGGCCGGAATCGCCCGGGCCTGTGCCGAAGAAGGCGTGCATATCATCAACGACATTTCGGGCGGGCTGTACGACCCGGAAATGTTCGCCACCGTGGGACAGCTGCAATTGCCTTACGTGCTGATGCACCTCCAGGGGACACCCGCCAACATGCAGGACAATCCCCGTTACGAAGACGTCGTGACCGACCTGCTGGCCTATTTTTCGGAACGCATGCAAGAAGCCCGCATGGCAGGAATCCACGACATCATCGTGGACCCCGGTTTCGGATTTGCCAAGACCTTGGCCCACAACTACCGCATCCTGGCCCACCTGGACGATTTCAGGATGCTCCAGGCCCCCGTGCTGGCAGGCATGTCCCGCAAGTCGATGCTTTACCAACTCCTGGACACGACCCCCTACGAGGCCCTCAACGGGACTTCGGCGGTCAACATGCTGGCCCTGACCAAGGGCGTAGCCATCCTGAGGGTCCACGATGTAAAGGAAGCCGCTGAATGTGTCAAGATTTTCAAGCAATTCCGCTACTTCGGGGAACACAACCCGGACGAGAATCCCCAAAGCTGAACGGGGTCACAACTTGCAAAAACGAATTTGAATGGAAGCGTTCAGAACCTGGATTGAAAATTTCAGCTTTTTCCAAGCGCTCGACATAGCCATTGTCGCGTTCCTCATTTACCAGATTTACAAATTGGTAAAAGGGACCTCGGCCTTGAACATCGTCTTGACGATTATCGGCATCTACATCTTGTGGAAGATTGCCGACCAATTGTCCATGCCCATCACTTCCGAAATCCTCGACCGCGTGGTCAGCATGGGACTTTTGGCCATCGTGGTCGTGTTCCAGCCGGAAATCCGCCGCTTCCTCTTCATGATCACCACGCCCACGGCCCTCAAAGAGGGCAAAAGCAAATGGAACCTGGGACATTGGATCCGCCGCTTCAAAGTGGTCAAAGGAATGCAAAAGAAAGAGCTCAATATCACGCAAGTAATACAGGCCTGCGTCCATATGAGCCAGGAAAAGACCGGGGCCTTGATTGTGCTGACCCAGCTCAACCGGCTCCCGGGAACGGTAGCCACCGGAGAGCGCCTCGACGCCATCGTCTCCAGCGCCTTGATTGAAAATATCTTCTTCAAGAACAGCCCCTTGCACGACGGGGCCTTGATTATCGAAAAGAACAAAATCATCGCCGCCCGCTGCATCCTGCCGGTCACGTCGAACAAGAACGTTTCCGCCAACCTGGGGCTGCGGCACCGCTCGGCCATCGGGGTCACGGAACAGTCCGATGCGCTGGCCATCGTCTGCTCGGAGGAAACCGGCTCGATTTCCTACTGCCTCTTCGGCAATGTAACCTATAATGTGACCCCGACCCAGTTGCGGGCCAAAATCGAGGAATTCTTCCAGGAAAAGGAGATAGAATAAAAGCGGTGCGTCATAACGGGTAGCCTGCGGCCTTGCTCCCACCCATTCTGATACACCGCCAAGTATCACACGAGCCTTCGATACAAAATTCCAGACAACAACGCCTAGACGTTGAACCGGAAATGCAGGATATCCCCGTCTTCCACCACGTATTCCTTCCCTTCCACGGCTAATTTCCCGGCTTCCTTGCAAGCGGCTTCGGAACGATATTTGATGTAATCCGCGTATTTGATGACCTCGGCCCGGATGAAGCCCTTTTCAAAATCGGTATGGATGATACCAGCGGCCTGAGGCGCCTTGGTCCCCTTCACGAACGTCCAAGCCCGGCTTTCGTCCGGTCCCGTGGTGAAATAAGTCTGCAAATCCAGCAAGGCGTAGGACGCCTTGATCAAACGGTTCACGCCCGATTCTTCCAAGCCTAATTCCTGCAAGAACATCTGGCGTTCCTCGTAGGTCTCGAACTCGGCTATCTCGCTCTCGGTCTTGGCGGCCACGACCAGAAGCTGGGCATTCTCGGAGGCAATCGCCTGGCGGACAGCTTCCACATAAGCGTTCCCGTCCTTGGCCGAGGCATCGTCCACGTTGCAGACGTAGAGGACCGGCTTGTTGGTGAGGAGGAACAGCTCCCGGGCCAGTTTCTGGTCGTCCTTGCTGTCCCATTCCACCACACGGGCGTTCCTGCCCTGCTCCAAGACTTCCTTGTAGCGTTGCAGGATAGCCAGCAAACGTTTGGCCGTCTTGTCTCCACCGCTCTGGGCCTGCTTTTCGACCCGGCCCATGCGGTTCTCTATGGTTTCCAAGTCCTTCAACTGCAACTCGGTATCAATGATTTCCTTGTCCCGGACAGGGTCCACGCTCCCGTCCACATGGGTCACATTGGCATCGTCGAAGCAACGCAGCACATGGATAATCGCATCGGTTTCCCGGATGTTGGCCAAGAACTTGTTGCCCAAGCCTTCCCCTTTGCTCGCGCCTTTCACCAAACCGGCAATGTCCACGATTTCCATCGTGGCCGGGACGACCCGCTTGGGATGGTCGATTTCCACCAAGGCCGTCAAACGTTCGTCCGGCACGGTGATGACCCCCACGTTGGGTTCGATCGTGCAAAAAGGGAAATTGGCCGCCTGGGCCTTGGCATTGCTCAAACAGTTGAAGAGCGTGGATTTACCCACGTTGGGCAAGCCTACGATACCGCAATTCAAAGACATGGTATAGGGTTATAATGATTTTAAACGGATTCCTTGGAACGCAAGGGCAAAAGAAAAGAGGTGGTCGGAGTTTCCAAACACCTCTTCCCGGCAGTGTGCCGGAACGAGCATCCGACAGTTCACATCCTGCCCGTCCTACCCGTTCCGACAACACACCCAAGGTTGCCAATTTTTATTTTGCGCAGCCTCGTCCTCTTATTAAGCACCGATTTGGGCCTTGTAGTCGGCAGCCGACATCAAAGCGTCCACTTCAGCGGCATTGGTCAATTTCACCTTGATAATCCAGCCTTCCCCGTAAGGATCGCTGTTCACCAAAGCGGGATTGTCGGCCAAGGCGGCGTTGAGTTCCAGAACTTCGCCACCGGCGGGCATCAGAAGTTCGGAAACGGTCTTCACGGCTTCGATATTGCCGAAAGCTTCACCGGCGTTCAAGGTTTCGCCTTCGGAAGTAACGTCAACGAACACAATGTCACCCAATTCTTTCTGGGCATAATCGGTGATGCCGATCAAAGCGTTTTCACCTTCCACCTTGATCCATTCGTGGTCGGCGGTGTACTTGAGGTTTTCAGGGAAATTCATAATCCTATTTTATTTTAAATGTTTTCTTTCCGACACCCGGACAAAGCCTCGGGAGGGACAGGCCCCTTCCTTGAAGCAAGTCCTGCAAAATGGCAAAATTACAGCATTTCCGCCAAAATGCAAAGCACCCCGCCCTGCCGTGTTCAGCGGGGAAAACAACGGAAATCCTCATGCCCCTGGGCCAAAGCCAAACCCGCATTGCCCAGCGGCCCGAACCTACTTGATCCGCTGCACGGCATTCCACCAACGGGCCGGGAAATTCCCGGCGGTAGCCGTCTCGTAATCGTGGTACGAACAGGCCAGATAGCAATGCCGCCCGTAACGGTTCCTCTGCTCCTCGCTGCAAGGCAGTTCCATCCACCAGCGGTCGGTCTGGCGGCATTTGTAGAACACGATGTCGGTTTCCGGATCCTCGAAAGGCACGATATACTGCTTGAAGTCCATTCCGGTATCCGACAAAGGATGGTCGTCGCAACGGAAACGCATGCCGTCGAGGAAGCACCAGACCATTTCGGCCTGGAGCTGGGCACTCAAGGAATCCCGCTCATAAAACGGATAATACTCGAAAAAGCCCAGCACGTTCGTCTCCCGGCTCAAACCCGCGTAACGGGCCATCTGGCAGAACTGCCCGGCATCGAAACCCGTCGGCATCGCCCAAGGGTTGGCAGGGCTTTCCTGGCGTTTGAGCGCGGAAAGGTCGAAGCTCACCACATCGGCATCGCGGAGATAAGGTTCGGCATCCTGGATATCATCCTGCAAACGCCCGTAACGGCAAGCATCGAAAAAGAGCTTGTCCATCAAGGATACCGCTTCCGGCTCCACCAAATAGGTCTGGTAACCCAAATTCAGGTAATTGAACAAATGGTTGTCCGGTTCCACGGCAATACGACCCATATAGGAAAGATGGTTCACCGGAAGTTCCAAGGGTGAGCCGTCCGAGCCCAAACCTTCGGCCAAATCCAGACGGGAATCCACCGTCAGGATATTGACCATGCGGCCCAAGGCCGCGTAAGCCTGGTAAACCGGATAGGTCAAATCCTGGGTCCCCCCCAACAAAACCACCGTGCTTTTCTGGCCCAAAAGGCAACGCATCACTTCGGTCAGAGCAAAATAAGTGTCCTCCAGCCGTTTCCCGCAACGGAGATTCCCCAAATCCACCACTTTTCCCAAACCTTGCGGGGGATAAAGATTGTAAAGCTCCTTACGGATTGCATCCGCCCCGTTGCAATGCCGCTTGTCGGGCAGGGAAACTCCTTCCCCCGGACAGCCACCCCGGCTCTCGTCCAAACCGAGCAAGACTACCGAAGCCCCTTCCACCGAAGGGAAATGTTCCGGCACCGTGTACATCTCCACCTTGCGCCCCAAACGCTGGCTGGCATCGCGGTAAAAATCCCCGGCCTCCATGAAGGGACAGGGTTCGAAATAAAGGCTCAAATCGATTTCTTTCATATCCTTTTGCTTCCGAGGAAGCCGTTTTAAAAGCCATTTTCAATATCCTTGGAACCGATGACTGCCCCCAGGGCGGACCTCTGCCCCGTCGGCCGCCGGTTGCAAACGGCAAGGAAACGACAAAACCGTCTGCCGGAACGGAAACCCGGCAAAAAGAATCATGCCCCGTCGCTGACCGTCCATACACGGCAAGGAAACAGCAAAACCGTCTTTTCCGGGAGCAAGCCAAAGGACTTGTCCCAAACAGAGCTTGCCTGAAACAAAAATACAAGCTTTTCCCTCCATGCCCCCTTTCCAGACCTCGGAAATTTACACAAGGCAAAGTGGAATTTCCCTGGAACCGGCTCCTATGAAGGCCCCCAAGGGAACCAAAAAGCCAGGAAGCGACCAAAACGCCTCCCGGCCTCAAAGGCGGTGTGCCACGGAAAATTTTATTTTGACACAGCACGCCCCAATAGATTCCCGGCTCCTACAACCGGACCAGTTTTCCCCGAAGTATCGAACCGTCCGACATTTCAAGCTGGTACAAGTAAACCCCGGAAGGCAAAGCCTGTACATCGGCCTGGACAGCAACCTCCCCGGACTGGAGGAAGGGCCTTTCGAAAACCTGCTTGCCCCTCAGGTCAAAGAGACGCAAGCGGACGATACCGGCACCGGAGACCGAAAAATGCACCTGACCCTCCGGACCGACCGGATTGGGATAAACCCGGACGGAAACATCCCCTGCGACCATCCCGGGCAAATCCTCGTTGGCGGAACCTCCCGTCAAACTGGCCGTGAACATATCGGATCCCGTTACCGGATGCAAGAAGGAAATTTGTTCCGAAACCGTGTTGAAATTCATATCCGACCAAAATTCAAACGCATAGCCCGGATAAACCGCCACTTCGATAAAAGCCGTATCACCCCAATAATAGGATCCGGCCCCCATCGCCAAACCGCCTTCCGAAGGATACAAATCGGTCAAGATATTATAACGTTTGGGACGGAACAAGGCCACATAGCCGGCATCCCCGGCCTCCACCGTAGCTTGGAGCGAAGCCGAAGTGGAAACCACTTCCCCGTCCTTGGCCCAAGCCACGAACTCATGGTTGGCATCCGCAACGGCCTCGAATCCCAAAATGGAACCGGAAGCAAAAGCCCCGCCGCTTGTCACCGTACCGGAACGCAAGGGCGATGCCAAAGTGTTCACCTGGAACATCAAAGGTTCGAACACCGCTTCCAAGGAAATGTCGGCATCCATCAAAACAGGCAACGAAGCCAAAGGATACACGGCCTGCCCCGCCTCATCCTGCCAGTAGGCGAAACGGTAGCCCGGATTGGCCACGGCCGAAAAGACCACCGTCGAACCTGCCTCGTACTCCCCGGAACCCGAAGCGATTCCACCCTCGCCAGCCCGGATGGAAGCCACATACGAACAGGGAGCGAAGCGTGCCTGCAAAAGCGTATCGCCCGTCACCACCCATTCCAAGGGATTTTGCACGGAAACCTCACGCCCTTGGGCATCGCACCAAGCTTCAAAGACATAGCCCTCGAAGGCCCGGGCCGTCAAGGTGGCCGTTTCCCCGCTTTCATACAAGGCCGCACCTTCTGTTTCCCCGCCAAGACCGGCTTCGAGACGCACCCAAGCGGAATCCACCGTGAAAACAGCGGTCAAAACGGTATCCCGGCATAAATCGAAACAAAAATCCGCCTCCTCCGAAATCCATTTCCCGCCCGAACGCCAAGCCTTGAACACATAGCGGCTCCCGGGCAAGGCCTGCACGCAGGCCTCTTGACCGTAAGCGAACATCCCGTTGCCCCGGACTTCCCCGAATGTAGCAGGTTCGGCCTGCACCTCGATCCGGTACATCTCCGGTTCAAAAACCGCTTCCACCTCCATGTCCCCGCTTACCGGGATGGAAAGCCAAGGCTCCTCGCCCAGCACCAACTGTCCCTGCCGCCAAGCCGTAAACTGGTAACCCGGCGCCGCTTCGGCATGCAAAAGGACTTCCGAGCCGTTTTCCAGACTCGCAAAATCCCCCCAAGCCAAAGTATCGGACCATTGCGTCCCAACCACCTCTTCCAAGGTGTACAGACCCGCCCGGCCCGCCCCGGAAGGGGTCGGAAGCACGCGCAACGGATACTCCGCCGGACGGAAAAAAGCATACAAGGAAGTATTTTCCAAGATTTCCATCTGCCAAACCGGGGAACGGGAAAGCACGGTGGTGGTATCGGCCATGGAGGTCCAATGGCTGAACACATAACCCGGCATGGCGACAGCTTCCAGGCCGACCCGGGCACCATAACCGGGACGGAAGGAGGTGGCTTCGACATAACCTTGGCGGCTATGGGCAGCCTGGGCTTCCAAAGCTAATTTTTCCGGAACGAAAACCGCATGAACCAAGGTGTCGGACAAAGCCTGTAGCTCCAAGATCTCATCCTGGCCCAAAAGGTTTCCTTCCGGATCCGTCCAAGAATCAAAAACAAAGTGTGCACCGGCTTCCGCTTGCAAACGGGCTTGAGTCCCATAGGTCCGGTAGCCATGCAAGGAGGATTCCAAATCTCCCTCTTCTTCTTGATTTTCAACCCATCGGATTCCCCCGCTCCCGGAAGAAACCCGGGCCTCCATATAGACTTCCCGTGCCTGGAACAAGGCCCGCAAAGAAGCCGGAACTTCCACCGGCCATCCCAGGACCGGACGGGACAAGGTATCCCAAGCCCCTTCCCCGTCGGGAACCATCCAACCGGAGAACACATAGGCTTCCGCCGGAACAGCTTCCAAGCGGGCTTCGCTCAAATAAGGATACAGGCCGCCTCCGTCCACAGCCCCGGCCCCGGCCGGTTCCACTTCCACGGACATTTCAAAAAGGGCCGGTACGAACAAGGCGAAAAGGGAAAGGTCTTCCTCCACCTTGAAAACATAGGAGCGCGAGCTTTCCAAACAAAGCAAACAGGACGTATCCTGGGCCCGATACCATCCCCCGAACTCGTAACCGTAGGCCGGAACGGCTTCCAGCACCACTTCGCTCCCGTATTCATGACGCAGGGAACCGGAAATTTCCCCGAAATAAGTCCGGAGGTTCGAGGATGAAGCCGGAATCCATCCACGGACCTCCCCGGCGACATCCAAACGGGCCGCCAAGCCCAATTCCAAGGTGTCCGGCTTGAACACAGCCTGCACCAAAGTATCCTGCAAGGCAGGTACATGGCAAACGCGTTCCTGCCCCAGCCTGTTTCCGTCCTTGTCCGCCCAGGAGTCGAAGGCGAATCCCGGATTGGGAACCGCTTCCAAGGCTGCCCACTGGCCCGTGGCGTAATTCCCTTGGTTTTCCACTTTCCCGGCCTGTCCGGGCACCGCCACAGCCTCGATTCCGTATAAATCCGTCCCGAATTCCGCCACGATGCGGGCCGGGCCGGTCACGACATGGAGGTATTCCGCCTGGCGCGACAAAAGGGAGTCGTCCGGGTTCCCGTCCTGGTCCGTATAATAAATCCGCCAGGCCGAAAAACGGACCTCCGGTACCCTGGCTTCCGCTTTCAATGACAGGCAAACGCCATAAGCCGTATCCAAATCCAAGCGCGTGGCAACCGCCCGGCCTTCCACGGAAACCTGTCCTTTTCCCGAAGCCCCGCCGGTCATGACTTCCACATGGAAAACATCGGGTTCAAAATAAGCATGGAGCGTGGTATCCCGCAGCACGTAAAGCCGCAAAGCCTCCGGAGCCGTATTCCGGATTCCCAGGTCATCCCCCCAACCGGCAAAATGGTAGTTGGGTGCGGCCTGGGCCTGCAAAAGCGCATAGGAAGCGTTTTCGTACAAGCCTGTCCCTTCGACCGAACCAGCCGCCGCCGGAACAGCCAACGCGGAGACCTGCTTGCGGGCTTCGCTAAAAACAGCCACATAGGAAGCATCCTCCAAAACGGCCAGCTTCCAAGGATTCTCCGCAGACACGCTATCCTTCCTTATACCCTGGCGTCCGGCCCAATAACGGAACTCGTACCCCTCCATGGCCACGGCTTCCAACACCGCCGTGTCAAAATGGGCATAAATCCCGCCCCCTCTCGTCCTACCATAGGAAGCATTTTCCGGGGAAAGCTCGATCCGATGATCCACCAAGGCGAAAACAGCCTGGATTTCAGCCGATTCCTCGACAGTAAACGCATACGGGTTCTCGAAGGAAAGCGTATCCACCCCTTCTTCCGTACTTCTCTGGATGGTCCAAGCCACAAAACGGTAGGTTTCCGTTTCCTTGGCTTCCAAGACGGCTTCCTGCCCGTAGGTGTAGTTGCCTGCCCCTTGCAATTCCCCGCCCGTTTCCACGTTGGAGGAGAGGGTCACCGCATAGGTTTCCTCCTCAAAAAAAGCCGTGAAAGAGCGGTCTTCGGTCAAACGTCCCCTTTCCAAAACCGTGTAAGGGTTGTCGGGAATCCGGCTCTGGTCTTTCCCGTCCACCCAGTAAAGGAAACGCCAACCCGCCTCCGGAATCGCCTCTATCTGGATCGTGGTATTGACGTTGGCGGCACTGAAACGCCCCGCCCCGATCAACATCCCGGCATGGGCCGGGGATGCCTCCAACGACAACTCGTAATACTGCTGGTCGAACAAGGCCTGCAAGGTCCGCACCGTGTCGGCCACGAACCGCAGTTCCGTTTCCGTGCCGATGGTATCCCCGTTCTCCAACCAAGCCACAAAACGGCAAAACGGCAGCGGGGAAGCCGTCAAGACCACTTCCGAACCATATTCATACAAACCGCTGCCGCTCACGCTTCCCAAATCGGCGGAAGAGGAAAGGGCCATGATCCGCAAACGTCCCGGTTCGAACAAAGCCGTCACATCCATGTCCGAAACCATGTCGAACGCATATTCCGGATTGGCCGAAAGCAAAATCCCGTTGCTGTAAAATCCCGAAAACTGGTAATTTCCGGAAGGTTCCGCCCGCAATTCCACACGGCTGGCATGCTGGTAGGCATAATCACCGGGAGCCGGGACCAGACTTCCCTCTCCTTCGATGGCCAAATGCAAGTTGTACTGGTTCAAGGCGAAAACCGCCCTCAAGGAACGGTCGGCATCCACCCGGAAAACATAGGTTTCCCCGGCACCGGCCACTTCCTGCCCGTTTTCTTCCCAACGCACGAAATGGTAACCCGTGTAAGGCGTGGCTGTCAAAACTGCCTCGGAACCCTCGGCATAGGCTCCCGCCCCGCTGACGGTCCCGCCCCCGTCTTGCACCGAGGCGGCAATCGTGAAACCGCGCATCAGCACGATGTCCTGGCCGTTGTCCGGCGTCACCAAGGGGTAATTGGTCGAACGCAAACGAATCCGGTAATGTTCGCCCAAGGGGGTCCCTGCCGGAATCGTGGCCTCCACGGAACCGCTTTCATCGGTCCTGAGGCTGCCCAAGCGCAAAGGAGAGACGAAAGACCCTTCAGCATCCGACATCTCGGCAATGACCTCGTTGGGATTGGCCGGATACGTATTCGGGCTCATGGTCCCGCTCAGGCTGAAAGGAATTTCGAAACGCTGCGCCCCGTCCCGCATGTTGAAGCTCAAAACAGGGAGGGTATTCATCCGGAGTTCCGGATTATAAACGAACAGGATGTCGTCCACGTAAATCTCGGCGGCCCCGCCTCCCGGGATTGCATTGGAACTGATGGAAACCAAGCAGTAACGAGGCTCGGTACTCCCACACCCCTCCCGGTTGAAAGGAACACTGTAACGAATCCAATCCCCGTTCCCCCTGACCGGGTTGACCGTGGCCACCGCCACCGCTTGGTTATAATCCGTCCCGGGGTCACGGGTATCGTTGTCATTATGGATGATGGCCCGGATCTGCCCTCGGTCCGAAGCGTTGTCCGGGGCATAGCGGACCCAAACCACCATGGAATCCGGCACCATGCCGAAGGGCAGGTTGAAACCTGCGGAAGAACGGTCGGTGAAATTATGGTTCGACAAATCGGATGCCGTCATGGATCCCATATTGATACGACCCGTAGTCACATTTCCGTTGGCGTTGACACCCACGACATTGGTCGAATACACTCTCAAGTGGTACGAACCGTTCGAACCAGGGCGGCCTCCGCCAACCCGGTCGAGTCGCTGGGCTTTTCCCGCATCAATCAAACCTCCTGCGGAATTTGCCGTCATGAACGAGTTCCAACCCACCGGTTCCACCGAGCTTGAACCCAAATTGTCATATTCCTCGAAGCCCCGGTTGGGCAATTGTTGTGTCCCGTTCAAATCCTGGGCTTGCAAAGGGAAAAACAAGCAAGACAAGATCCAGCAGAAGCCGAAGCGGAAAAGGGGGAATCCCCGTTTCCCTTTTCCGGAAAGCTCCCGTATCCCTGTTATCTTCTTTTCCATTTCAGCATGTTTGAGTGTTAAAAACTGTTTCTTCTTTTCCACGAACCTGCATTTCAAAGTTGTTTTCCTGGCTTTCATCGTTCCTCCCCGATTTTAGAAACCCGGGCCTCGATTTGCATGGAAGCCCCAGGTTCAAAGACAAAATTTTCCTGGTCCGAAAGCCACTCTTCCCGACCCTCGTCCACACGGTACCAAGCCTCGAAACGATACCCCTCGCGCAAGGAAATACCTAAGCTTACCTCTTCACCTTTCCGGTACGAACCAGCCCCGCTCAGGGAAAGCACTCCTTGGGGGGTGTCCGTCTGCAAACGCAACCGGAAAGAAACCTCCTCGAAATGGGCCACCAAAGCCGCCACTTCCTGTGCCGGAAGTTCCAAACGGCTGTCCTCCGAAAGCAGACTGTCCCCTTGGCTCCAATACAAGAAGCGGTAACCTTCGGCAGGACGAGCCGTAAACACCACATTCTCATCCACCGAAGCCATCCGGTTCCCTTCCACGCTCCCGCCTTCCGTTTGGTTCGGGACCGCGTTCACAAAAATTTCATCCGCCACGAACACGGCCCGGCACTCCATATCGGAACGGAGCGGTACCCGGAGCGTGTCTTCTTGAGAAAGCAGGACATCCCCCTGCATCCAAGCCTGCAAACGGTAGCCTTCCGAAGCGGAAGCCACCAAGCATGCCGTATCCCCGTACGGATAGGAACCCGCACCCGAAACCCGGCCTTCTCCCTCGGTCTCAGCCTCAATCCGGCATGTCCGGTAGGCGACACGGGCTTCCAGGACCACATCCTCCGTCACCGTATGGACAAAAGCCCTCTCTTCCGAAACCGGGTTCCCGTTTCCGTCCACCCAAGCGCTCAAACGCAAGGCCTCCGGCAACGCGGACAAATAGACGTTCGCCGGGCTTCCGTAAGCATAAGAGCCCGCACCCCGCAACACCACCTCTTCCAAAAGGTTTCCCTCTCCGGAAGGATTCCCGGACTCCCCGTCCAAGACCGCACGCAACGCCAACTGGAAGGTATCCGGTTCAAAGACCGCGAGCAAACGGGCCGGACGTTCCACGCTCCAATCCAAAGCGGCCCCGGTTCCCACGATATTCCCGTTTTCCATCCAAGCGGCGAAATGATACCCCTCGGCAGCCCGGGCCGAAAGCTTGGCCGTGGAACCAGCCGGATAAACACCCTGCCCGTCCACCGAACCCTCGCCTTGGATCCCGGTTTCCAGCAAATACCCGGCATCCTTGAAGAAAGCATACAAGGTATCCGGCCCTTGTACCCGGTAGGAGAAGCTTGCCTCACGGCTCAAAGTGTCCTCCAAAGCCGAAACGGAAGCCCAATGGCTGAACTCCACGGTCGGGGACACAGGCCAAGCCTGTACGGTCACCAAGCTGTCGTAAGCATGGATACCCGCCCCGGAAACCGCCCCCTCCGGCTTGCCGGCCAAATCCAAACGCAAGGGATAGCGGCGCGGCGCGAACTCCAAATGGAAAAGTTGATCCGACCCCACACGCCAAGACAGCTCCGTTTCCTGGGAAAGTATATTCCCTTCCGCATCGTTCCAAGCCACAAGATAGTAGTTTCCAGGTTCTTCCACATGAAGCCGGACTTCCGTGCCATAGGCATGCGGCCCGAAGCCCTCCGTTTCCACTTCCAAGCCTTGGGGCAAACCTTCCGTTTCGGCTTGGAGTACATAGTAAGCAGTATCGAAAAGGGCGGTCACGATTTCATCCCCTTCCAAGGTCCAGCGGAGCGTATCCACCGCCGGGAAGACCTCCTTCCGGCCCTCTTTTTCAATTTGCCATCCTTCCAACTCAAAAGCAGGTGAAGCCAAAGCCGTCCATTGGCAATCGCTCTTGTAAAGTGCCGTGAAAGAGGCAGGTGCCACCCGTTCCGAGGCGTAAACCGTCCCGGCCCCGGCAGGATGGACGACAAGCCGGGCCGTCACAGGCAAGGTTTCGAAACGGGCCTCCAAACGCCTCGGCCCCTCTACCGGAAATTCCCATTCGGGCTGCATGCCCACACAAGTCCCCTCGGAATCGAACCATCCGGCAAAACGGTAATGAGGTTCCGCTTCCGCTTTCAAGACGCAAGCCGCCCCGTAGGGATATTCCCCGGCACCTTCCACCTGCCCGCCTTCGCCTGCTTCCGCCTCTACCAGGAACGGGAGCAAGTCGAAACGCGCCGTGAAACCGGTATCGTTCCGGCTCGAAAATTCAAAGGACGGGGATTCCGAAACCAGGTTCCCCTCCGCATCCGTCCAAGCCGAGAAACGGTAGCCGTAAGCCGGGACAGCTTCCACCCGGACGCTCTGCCCGTAACGGCAAACTTCCGCTTCCACCCGGCCCGCCGAAGCCGGTTCCACCTTGTAATCCACCTTCAAACGCGCCGCTTGCATCAAGGCGGTCAATTCCGCATCCGAACTTACCGGATACAGCCAAGGATTTTCCGTCCCCAAGGTATCCCCTTGGGCATCGATCCAAGCCGCCAACTCGTATCCGTCTGCCGGTGTCACACGCAAAAGACTGTTGTCACCGGTCTTGAAATCCCCGCCACCGTCCAAAGCCGAAACCGCTTGTTCCGGTTCGGCCTTCAAACCCACATGGCAGCTCAAAGCCCTGAAACGGGCCACATAGCAAGCATTACCGTCCAACACGAATTCCAGGGAAGGCGTTTCCGCAACCAAGGTATCCTGGCAATACCAAGCCTCGAACGCATACCCCGGCAAGGGAAGCGCCCCGATTTCCACTTCCGAACCTTGGGGATAATCCCCCGCCCCGGAAAGCGTGCCAGCAACAGCGGGAGAGGAAAACAAATCCAACCTCCATGTTTCCGGACCGAAGACAGCCACCAAAACCGTATCCGAAGAAGCCCGCAAAAGCAAGGGATTCTGTTTGCCAAGGCTCCGGCCCTGCAAATCCTGCCATTCGATGAAAACCGACTCCCCTTCCCGGGCCACGGCTTGCAGACGGAGTTCTTCCCCGAAGACCGGAGAGGCCTGCTCCAACACTTCTCCTTCCTCATCCAGCACATAGCCCTCTCCATGGCACCGGATTTCCAGCTCGTATGCCCGGGCCGCGAAAACAGCCGTCAAAACGGTATCCGAAACCACAGGCCCTACATGCAAGGGATTGCTTTCACAGCGTCCTCCGTCTTCATTTTCCCAATACAGGAATTCATAGCCTTCAAAAGGAACGGCCCGCAAATCCGCTTCCGTGGAAGGCGCGTAATTCCCGCTTCCCTCCGTATAGCCCCAAAGCAAGTTGGACGACAAAGCCTGCAAACGATAAGGAATATCCCCGAAAACAACGCAAACTTGGGCCGGCCCCCGTACCACATGGGTATAAACGGGTTCGTCCGAAACCGTATCCCCATCGACTATCCAGTAACGGACTTCCCGACGACCTTCGGGCACGGCCCGCAAGGCCAAAGTGTCGAAATGGGTATAAAAGCCCGTCCCCGGTTCAAGGCTTCCCCATCCTTCCGGAAGGGCTGCCATCCGTATTTCATGCTGGTCCAAGGCGAACACGGCCTCCACCAAAGTATCCGAAAAGACTTGCACCCGCAGGGTATCGGAAGGCGCCAAGCGCAAATCCCCGCACTGCCAGGCCTCCAAATGATAACCTTCCCCGGCAAAAGCCCGCAACAAAGCGGACTCCCCGTAGCGGTACTGCCCGGCACCCGAAACCCGCCCGTTCCGTGCGGAAACCTCCAAGGAGTAACGGGCCGTATCGAAACGGGCCACAATCCGGTAATCGGCATCCAAATGCCCGCTTTCCACCAAAACCAGAGGATTCGCATATGCAGGCGGTTGCCCGATGCCATCCTTTTCAATATCGTAACGCACAAAACCATAGGCTTCGGCAGGAAGGGCTTCTATCCTCAGGCTCATCGTGTCAAAAGCCGAATAAAGGCTGTCGGCTGTTTCCCGTCCGTTCTGCAAGACCTTGCCCCAAGACGCCTGTCCCTCCGCCAAAGAAAGCCGCACCGAATGGAAATCCTCCTCGAAGACGGCCCGGTACCTCCCTCCGGCACGGATATTTTCAAAAGACAGCAAGGTATCGGTTCCTAGGATTTGACCCGTGGAATCCTCCCAGCGTAAGAAGTGGCTGTAAGGGTTGGCAGCCCGGGCCGAAGCCGTGAAACTGCTGAAATGTTTATGGATTCCCCCGCCTTCCACACTGCCGAGCTTGGCATCGGGCAAGACTTCAAACACAAACTCGTAAGGGATGCTGTCCACCAAAGGCAACACCGTCCCGCCCTGGGCAGGCACGAAATCGAAAGAAGGGACGTTTTCCGAATGCAGCTGTCCCATGAAATCGTAGCCGGAAAAAGCATAGCCATAGTCGAGGTTCAGGCGCAAACGGGCCGTATCCCCGGCCACCACGGTCAAATCCTGGGCGTTGTTGTTGGCGAAATAAGAAGAAGCCCCGACCACTTGCGCCAAATGCAAGGTGTATGTGGTATCGAACACAGCAAGCAAATCCCGGTCTTCCGTCATCGTGAAGCGGTAAACGGACTCCCTTGCAACCCATTGTCCGTTTTCCTGCCAACCTGAAAAGACGCAATCCGGATGGGGGCTTGCCTCCAACGTCTGGGTGCTGTTGTGTCGGACAAGCTGCTGTCCCTCCGCCGGATTCACGCTCCCCATCGCGTTACTGGCCCGCACGTCCAAGTACCATTCCCGGTAGATGGTCAAAGGGAGCTCAATACTTTGCACAGGATAATTGGTCGATTCCAAGCGGAGCCGGTACTTGTCCGAGTCGGGCAAATCCGCCGGAATGCTGGCGGAGAGGCTTCCTGATTGCGTGAAACCGGATACCGCGGTCCAGCCAATCTGGAGCGAATTGTCGAACGAACCGTTCTCGTCCGACAGATAGGCGCGGATTTCGTTCGCGGCGGAAGGATCCAAAGGTTCCAAGGTCCCGGCAGAAAAGTCGTAAGGGATGGAAAAATTCTGGGAAGTGCCTCCATGACGGACCAAGCGGGTCGGGCAATCCGCTCCGATGCTCATCGAGGGGTTGTAAACCAGCAACACATCGTCCACCCACATCTGGTCCCCGTTCACCACCTCGCGGAAGCTGTTACCTGCCGTGAAGATCAGCAAAAGGTAAGCGGGATCCGAGGTACTGGCATACTGCACCGGGACACTGTATCTTGTCCACTGGCCCCCGTTGTACTGGATTTTCACATGGGCCGAACCGATGACGGTGCCGTTGACCGTATTCCCGCTGCCCCGGTCTTCCAAATCGCTGCCGTCATGCAGGTAAAGCGTCATATCCCCGTTCCGGCCCCCGTTCTCACCCAGCTTGGCCCAGAACACGATGGAATCGGGGCGGCCGCTGAAAGCCCAAGACTTGGAACCATCGCTGGTTTTCGTATAAATGCAGGAGCTGCTGTTATCCTTGCTGTCGTAATAGTACAAGGTCCCGGTCGTCAACGTTCCCATGTCTACATAAGAGGTGGAACCGAATGGAAAAGAATAGTGGTACCAGCTCGATTGCGTGACCTGGATCCGGACCGAACGGCTTCCCTCGGAGCCAGGCCGCACATCCGTGCTCTGCCAAACGGACTGGTTCCGGGCATACCGGCTTGCGGCATTCCCGGCCTCGAAATTGGAGCTCGAGCTCCAAGCCCAAGGGCGCACATCACTGTCCCAAACCTCGAAATCGTAATTCGGAGGTTGAGGAAAACCATTTTTTTCAGTCACTTGAGCGGCAAGGTCCGAAAAGGTCCCTGCCATGCACAGCAAAAGCGATAAGAGAACCGGAATAATCCTGATCCGTTGTCCCATTTTTCCGTTTTTTTGATAATAATTGAACAGGAATCCTTCCTCTTTTCCCGCTCCGCCACGGACCCGGATTCCAAAACGAGCACAAAATTAAAGGTATGCAAAACCAGGAGACCAAAACCCACGATGAACTTCGGTAAAATAAAAACAAAAAAGATACAATAAAAATTTAAATAACTTATATCCAATAAATTAACAGTTTTTCTGGGATTTTTGAACAGAAAACGGAAATTCACCGAAATGACAGGCTTCCGGATACTAAAAAACCTGTATCCCTTATCTTTACAACAAGGGATACAGGCCCTGGAATATGGTAAAAGGCGTTTTTCCCGGTAGGAGGGAAAAACATTCAAAGCTTAACGAACCACCGCCTTCAAAACCGCCGAACCCTTCGCATTGCTCAGCCGTACGAAATAGAAGCCGGGCGCATAGGAAGACAAGTCGATAGCACGCAAACCGGCCCCTACATGCCTTTCTTCCCTCAAAACCTGGCCCGAAAGGGAAATCAGCTGCAAGTCGCATGCTTCTTTCAACTCCAGGTTGAAACGCCCGTCCGCAGACGGATTCGGGTAAAGTTTCGAAGAAGCCAAGGCGGCATTCGCCTCGTTTGCCTGAGGATCGCTTCCTCCATAAACCAGCTCCACATCGTCAATCCAAAGTTCGCTGCCCAATTGACCCCGGCATGCCAAGAAATTGGCCATGTTATAACCGGCACTGGCAACGAACATGACCGTAATCGAGTCGGGTTGCTGGCCCGAACGGTATTCCACCGGGACATTGAACTCGGTCCAATCAGCCACTGCATCATGGAAAATCTGCTCACCGCGTCCTACCACTTGACGGGTTCCCAAGTCGGCATTGTAGCGTGTCAACTCGATGAAAATGCTGGCCGAGTCCCCGTTCACGGGAACATACTTCATATAGCCGCGCAGTGCATCAGGACGGTCTGTGAACGGCTTGCCTAACACCGCCGTGATATTGCTAAAATCCACAAACAGGGTTCCCACCATGCCCGGCAGGAAAATCCCTTGTTCCGAACCTCCGAAAGCCATCTGGTTGGAAACCAACCTCGGGGCATAGTCCTCGGCTTCCCCGGAACGGCCGGTTTCCTTGAACATCGTCACCGGCCCGGTGAACATCTCAGCCGGTAAAGAGGCCAAGTTGTTCAAGGATGTCCAGAACGGGTCGGACAAATCGTCGTAAGTGCTGCCATCTGCAGCGGTTCCCGTTGTCCAATAATCGAAACCCGGGTCGCTGAACTGCTCCCCGCTTTGGGCCGAAAGGCTTCCAAAAAACCAAGGCAACAAGGCCAAGGTAAAAAGCATCTTTTTCATGGTATTCATCATTTCTGTCAATCTTTTTCTTCCAGTCTTATCTCTACACGCAAAACCATCCCCTCCGCAGCCTTGTCCTACAAACGGGCCACATCGGCCTTGCTGCGCCTGAACCAGGTCACGGGATTGATGTCCGAAAAGCGGTACACCACCTGCAACACATAGGAACGGGGGGCTTCGATATAAAGCGGGCGCAAGGAATATTCGGCATTGAGCAAGTTGTTCACGACGAAGGAAATCGTGAAATGGTTGAGATCCACGCTCGCCCTCAGGTCAAAGACCAACGAACCCCAATCATGCTCGCGCATGAATTCCGTAATCCCGTAAAAAGGCAACTCCATCGTCAAACCTTCCAGCCAATTGTCATGATTCGCCTCGTTGGCATCCATTTCCACAAAAACCCCGTCCACGTTCTTCATCGCGCTCATGTACTGTACACCCATGCCCACCGAAAAGTTCTTGAAGAAGCGGATGTCGAAATCGAGCTTGGCCATATGCTGGATACGGTATTTGAGGATGTTCCCCTCGGTATTGGAAGAGGAACTGAGGTAGGTGTAATCCTTGGATGAAGTGGATTCGTAAACCTTGTCCGGTTCCCGGCAGACCGGCAAGGAATAGGTGTAGTTTGCCTGCAACTGGATTTGCAAATCGTCGAGGATGTCCAACTGGGTCGCGAAACTGGCTTCCAAACCCGAAATCGTGGCCCGTCCGGTATTGAAGAACTTGAAACCGAAACGTTCGGCCAACGGAGTCGATTCATCGGGATTCCAAGGTCCCATGAAGAACTCGATATAGTTCCAATAGAATTGGTGGAACCCGGCCACGTCCAAGTAGCCGGTCGCAATCCCGCTTTTGAAATATTGGCGGAGCCCCAGCTCCATGTTCAGGCTATGTTCCGATTCCAAATCGGCATTCGGGTAGAAACCATACATCCCCACCCGGGTCGTGATGAACTTTTCCCCGATCGTGGCAGCCCGGTAACCCTGACCTGCCGAAAGCCGCATCACCGTCCCCGTCTTGGGTACCTCGTAGTTCAAACCCAATTGGAAAACCGGCCTCGTCTCGTTCCAATCGTCCACGAAAGCCGTTTCCAAACGCCCGCCGAACTCCAAATTCAAATTCTGTTCCTTCAGGAAAGGTTTCTTCAAACTGAAGAAAACCGCCAGGTTGTCGGCCTCGTGGGAACCTTCCGAACCCACGTTGTACACATTGCCCGAGAAGACTTCCCCTCCCGAAAAGGTGTATTGGTTGGAGATACCGGCAATCAAGGCCAAATCCCCGGCCCGTTCAAAAGTCTTGCGATAACGATAGGTATTGTACACCGAACGCGAAAAAGCATCCTGGCCGCTGATATTGATGACATTGTTGTTCGAATACATGAAGCGGTTGTCCAATTCATGGACCCCGCCGTCCGGAGACACGTACTTCACGTGGGGGTCGATCAGGAAAATCAAGTCCCGGAAATGGCTCAAAGTAGTCTGGTAACTCCCGTCCGGCCCGAAATGCCCGAAAGGACGGTACTTCCCGTCAATGGCATTGGCCCAGAAATTGTACATCACATTGTCGGAATACATGAAATTGGCATTCAAGGCCAAGGTCCAACGGTCGGCAATATGGAAACGGTTCCCCACACTGGCACGGACCCGGCTTTCGGCATGCTCCACGTTCTCTCTCGGCACGGGCTCCCCGCTCAAACGGTAGCCGTCATCGTAAGCATAATCCGCACTAACCGTGAAATCCCACCACTTGGCCAATTTGCGGGAATGCGACAAACTGGCCCCCGCCTTGATGGGCACGCCCTTTTGCCAAGATTGATCCTTGACCTGGTGCGTTTCCACAATCGGGTTGAAAGGTGCCACGGGATTGTTGTAGAAAATATTCTGGGTCTGATAATCGCTGTTGGGCCTGTCGTAGGTTCCCCCGTAAACCTTCACCACGCTGACCGGGTTGTCGGTCGCGTACTTGGTATGCACGTTGATGGCCCCGTTGATTGCAGCCGAACCATAAAGGACCGAAGCCGAACCTTTCAGGATGTCGATTTGTTCCACATCCTCCATCGAAACCAGGTTCCAGGAAGGACGCCCGGCATCGGCCCGCAACATCGGCATGTTGTCCAAAAGCAACATCACCCGGCTGCCCATCCCGGAGCTGAAACCGCTTCCTCCCCGCATCTGGGGCTCGTTGTCCACGATAGCCAGACCGGCCACGCCTTTCAAGGCCCGGTCCAAGGTAGTCACATTGTTTTTCGTGATTGTCTGGACCCCGACGACCTCCATCGTCTGTATGGAGGACTTCCCGTCCCGCTTCAAACGCGTTCCCTGGACCTGGACCGCCTCCAAGACATTGACATGGGTCGTCAAACCGACATTCAGTACCTTGACCTCCTCTCCC
Source organism: uncultured Bacteroidales bacterium (assembly GCA_944321885.1). Classification (GTDB taxonomy): domain Bacteria; phylum Bacteroidota; class Bacteroidia; order Bacteroidales; family P3; genus Pullibacteroides. The sequence goes on from CALUNB010000001.1 coordinate 58,486, forward strand.
GGCTGGAATGAAACGTCCATAGTCCGGCTCTCGTAGCCCAAATAGCGGAACTGGAGCTGGAACTCGGGTTTTTCGCTGGTCAAGGTGTAGTTCCCGTCCAAATCGGCCACGGCACCGGCACCGCTGGCCCCCACAAGTACCACCTGGGCCTGGGGCAAGGTCAATTTGTCCTTCTGGTCGTAAATCTGTCCTTTGACAATATAGTAACGCTGGGCCTGCAAACTCCAAGAAAAACCCGCCGAGAGCAAAATGACCACGACAGCCCCAAGACGATGGATAAGAAATCTTCTCATATCATATAGTCTGTTTCCTGTCTTTCCCCCAAGGTCCGGAGGAAAAAGTCCGAATAGGAAGCAAAAGTATTCCAAAAAGGAAATCCAAGCCCGGAAAACCCGTCCTGAACTGTTCAACAACAAGCTGTTGATTACTACATAAAAAGCGGTACACGAGACATTTGTCATTCAAAATCCCGCATACCGCTTTTTGACTGAAAGGCCCGAATTTCCGGAGCACTTTCCACGGAACCCGCTATTTCTCAATACGTGAAAGTCCCGTGCTCACCATCTATGGTCAACATGTTCTTGGAGGTGTTTTCGCAATAACCGATGACCTTGGCATCCAAATCGAAATACCGGGCGATCTTGATCACGTCGGCGGCGATGTTCTCCTTCACGTACAATTCCATACGGTGTCCCATGTTGAAGACCTGGTACATCTCCTGCCAAGAAGTCCCGCTCTCGGCCTGGATCATCGAGAAGACGGGAGGCGTGGCAAACAAGCTGTTCTTGATGACATGCAAGTTGTTCACGAAGTTCATGACTTTGGTCTGGGCCCCGCCCGTGCAATGGACGATGCCGTGGATACTGGGACGGTAATTTTCCAGGATGGCCTTGATGACCGGGGCATAGGTACGTGTCGGCGACAAAAGGAGCTGCCCCACGTTCATACCTTCCACACCGGTTTCATCGGTCAAGGATTTGCTACCCGAATAAACCAAGTTGTCAGGCACCGCCTTGTCGTAGGATTCCGGGTATTTTTCCGCATAGGAATGGTTCAGCACGTCATGCCGGGCCGAAGTCAAACCGTTACTACCGATACCGCTGTTGTATTTGGTCTCGTAGGTGGTCTTGCCGAACGAAGACAAACCGATAATCACATCCTTGCCTTGGATGCGGTCGCAAGAAATGACCTCGTTGCGCTTGAGGCGGGCGCAAACGGTCGAATCCACGACAACGGTCCGCACACTATCGCCCATGTCGGCGGTCTCCCCGCCGGCGAAAGCGATATGTATATGCTCCTTGGCCATGTTGTCCACGAACTCCTGGGTCCCCTCGATGATTTCCTTGATGACCTCGCCGGGAATCAGGAACTTGTTGCGTCCGATCGTGGAAGAAAGCAAAAGGTTGTCCGTGGCGCCCACGCACAACAAATCGTCGGTGTTCATGACAATGGCGTCCTGGGCTATGCCCCGCCAAACCGAAATGTCACCCGTTTCCTTCCAATACAAATAGGCCAGGATGGCTTTTGTCCCCGCCCCGTCTGCATGCATGATGTTGCAATACGAAGGTCCGAACATGCTCTTCTTGTTTTCACCCACGATATCCGGGATGATTTTGCAAAAGGAACGCTCGAAAAGCCCCTTGTCCAAGTTGCTCACTGCATTCTTCACATCGGTCTTGGCTGCCGAAACGCCCCGTTGCTCGTACTTTGTATTCGCTTCCATGTCACTAGTTTTTATGTTACCCATTCCCCTCTCCGTTTTTCCATGCAGAAGAAGCCCCCGTCAGGTCCCCAAGCGGCAAGTCCTGCACTTCTTTCCTCCTTTCTGGTCTGCACGACTTGCCCGCACGGCTGTCCCGGCGTTCCCGGATGTCTTTGCCCAAAAACGCTATTCCTCGATTACAATATGTTTCGCTTCTTTGTCAATATGGTATGCCCCGATTTTCGAAAAAGCGGACGGACAGAGGATGATTTCCGCCGGAAGTTCCTCGGCCGTCACCAATTCGACACGCTGGATGACATACTGTCCTATTTTTATCTCTTTCAACTGCAAACGCTGGTTGGGGAGCACCTCGCCTTCCTCATCGAAAGCCTTGTCCTTGTTGCGGAAGCTGTTCTTGCCCAGGTTCCCGGCCTGCAAAAGCCGCATGGCCGCATCGATGCTGATGGCATTGAGCCTGCCTCTTTCATCCAAGACGGCCCGCATCCCCAAACCGTTGGCAATCACCCGCATTTCGGGCTGTTGGTCGGGATTCCAGACAAAAGGAATCTTGTTGGCGTTCTCCAAATCGGCAATCCCGATAATGGCACTCAGGCTGCGGTCACCCGAAGGGATGAAATCTTCCCGCAAGACACTGAACTCGGTACGGCGGTTCAACTGGTGGGCGGCTTCCTTCCTTGCCCGGCTGCCCAAGGTATCGATATAGGCATCGGTCAGGACCACGCCGGAATCGAAGACATAGGGTGTTCCTTGGTAAACCGAGACCATTTGCCGGTCCAGACGGCGCGGCGCTCTCGAACCGTAGCCCTTGGCCACCAAGCGTTCCCCGTCGATACCACGTTTGATCAGGTAATCGACCACCGACTGGGCACGGTATTGCGACAAGGAGTCGTTCGTCATGGCAATAGGCCGGGAGTCGGTATGCGAAGCCAACTCGATGACCAGGCGCGGATTCTTCTCCAACAGCACAATCAAACCCATCAAGGAATCCTGGTATTGTTCCTTCAAGTCCCATTTTCCCAAATCGTACAAGATTTCAGGCAGAACCACCGGCCCCTGCGGTATGGGTTCCAAGACGAAGTCGTGCACGAAATCCTTGCTCGCCACTAAACCTACCGTCGTCTCGCTGCCTTCCGCTCCCAGATAGTTCCGCTTCCCCACGATAATCTTATAGGTTGTATTCTCATTGACCTGGCCGCTGTTGAACTGGTAGAAACCCCGTCCATTCGTGGTCACGGCCACCAACATCCCGTCGCTGCCCACCAAGGTCACTTCGGCATCAGCAATCGGTTGCAAGGTCTCCTCGCTGGTCACGGTCCCTGAAATCGTGAAAAGGATATCGGGCAGGTTGAACGAATAAATGTCGTCGCTGCCCCGTCCCCCACCCCGGTTGGAGCTGAAAAAGCCTTGGTTCCGTCCCGGAAGGAAACATATCCCGAAATCATCGGCATTGGTATTCACCGGATAATCCAAATGCCCGATTTCCGTGTAAAGCCCGTCGCGCAGAACCGAAGAAAAAATATCATACCCCCCCGAGGAATTATGTCCGGTAGAAGAAAAATAGAACGATGTATCGTTACGAAGGAAAGGATAAGCTTCCTTGTATTCGGTATTGATCCATTTCCCGTCCGCGTTGCCTTCGGCCAAACGGGCCTCGATTTCCTCGGGCGTGGCGGTCTTGTCCCAGTTCATGTTCACGGGGACCCCGAAACTGCTCCCGCTCCCCTCCGCGTACCAGATATCCAAATCCCCGTAGCCGCCCTCCATGTTGGAAGCGAAATAAAGACGGCTTCCATCCTCGGTGATGAAAGGATGCACGAAATCGGAAACCGTATCCCCGTTGATTTCCACGGTCACGGGATCCCCCCAGGCGGAACCATCGAAAGTGGAGGTCTTGATGACACAACGGTTGGCCTTGTTGTCCTCGCTGCCGCAGAAAGTATAGTACATGGTATTGCCGCCATTGCAGAAAACGGCATCGCTCTCGTTCGAAGCCGTGCTGGTCTTACCGTTCTGGTCCAGTTTCTCAGGAAGACTCCAGGTACCTTTGGCGGCATCTTGCTTGGCCACGAAAATATCGGAAAAACGTTCCCCGGTCCAGGCGTCGGTCTTCTTGCCAGTCACTCCCTCCCGCGTGGAAGAAAAAGCGATGATGATGCCTTCCGCATCGTAAAGACGGGGATTCCAATCCCCCGCGTTGGTGTTGAGCTTGCGCACGTTCTCCACCTGGTAGCGGGAAGCCTGGGAGGCCAATTGCTGCGCCAGCATGCTGGCCCGCAAGCCTTGGATACCGGCACTGTCGTCGGGGATATAATCCAAATAATTCTGGAAATTCTCAATCGAAGCCTCGTATTGGCCAGCGGACAATTGCAAGTTGGCTAAATCGAAATAAACATCCGGGCGCACCTTGTAGTACCCGGCACGGATGCAACGCTGGTATTGACGCATCGCCTGGCGGCTCTGCCCGCTCAACCGGTAGGATTCGGCAATCTGGTACATCAAACGGTTCTTCAAATCCGGGTCGCTCCCCTTTTTCTTCTTTCCCAAACGGGCGAAAGCTTTCTGGTATTGCGTCACCGCCACGCTGTACATATGGTAACGGAATGCCGTATCCGCCTTCTTGATCTGGCGGTTCTGGGCGAACGCCCCCGCAGGAGAGCAAAGAAAAATCAAAGAGAAAAGAAAACACAGGAATCCTTTCCGTCCCCTCAGGCAGCTCCGGGGTGGAACACCCCGGCCGCAATTAGATATCTCCGTCTCTGTTTTAAGCTCTTCTGCAACCATACAAATGCTTTATTTCCGTATGCCAGATTTGCGAATTTACGCATAATCTTGCAAATAAAAAAGAAAATCTTTCAAAGCCGCTGATTATCAGCTTCTCCAAAAAGAAAGGGAGACTCCGTTCGGAATCCCCCTTTCCTCTTTCCGGCCGGGCTTGGAGGCCGGCACCGGACATCTTAGAAGCTGCTTAAAATTTCTTACAATCCTGAAAAGGCTGAATTTTCAGGGACCGGGTCCAGGATTTTGTTTGCCCATCGGGGGCTATTTCGGGTCTGGGTTGAGCGATGCTCGATGATAGCTTGGTCTCGGAGAAATCAAAGCAAGCTTTGATTCCCCGCTCGACTTTCGCTATCGTTTGCCTTTTTCACGTCCGATAGCTGGGCTATCCTCCTTTGAAAAACGCCGCGCCATCCCTCCAAATCCCCTCCCGATGGCCTAAACAAATAAATTTAAACAGCTTCTTAGCGGGCAGCGCCCTTGCTGGTGTAAATCCCCCGGGCCTGGGCTTCGGCCAACTGTTTGTCTTCCTTCCGTTTCAACAAGCGGAAAGCGATAGGCGAAGCCACGAAGATGGAGGAATACGTACCAATGATGATACCCGAAAGGAGGCAGAAAGTAAAGCCTCGAATCACTTCACCTCCGAAGATGAAAATCATCAAGACCGTAACCAAAGTGGTACCCGAAGCATTCACGGTACGCGGCAAGGTGCTGTTGATGGCCGCGTTCATGTTGTCCTTCAAGGAATGCTTGGGATAAAGCCCCAGGTTCTCACGTATACGGTCGAACACGATAACGGTATCGTTGATCGTATAACCGATAATCGTCAAAATCGCAGCGATGAAAGCCTGGTCGATATCGAGGGAGAACGGCAGCACCCCGTAGAACAACGAGAACAAGCCAATCGTAATCAAAGCATTGTGGGTCAACCCAATCAATGCGCTCAAACCAAACTGCCAACGTTTGAAACGGATAGCTATGTAAATGAAGATGGCGATAAGGGCCAAGGCCACGGCAATGAAGGCCGAACGGGTGATGTCTGTAGCCACGGCGGCACCTACGATTTCCGAACTGATCTGGCCTATGGTCTTGTCTTCATTGAAGAGCTTGAAGTCGATAGGATGTACGAAGAAATCCTTGCATCCTTCGTACAAACGGCGTTCCACATCGGCATCCACATCGGTACCGGTTTCTTCGATACGGTATTGGGTCGTCACCTTCACCTGGTTGGAAGGACCGTAGGTCTTCACTTCCGGAGCATCCCCGTCGAACGCGGCTGCCAGGCTTTCGCGTACATCGTTGGCGCTGACCACCTGGTCGAAACGGACCACATAGGTACGCCCTCCCGTGAAGTCGATACCGAGGCTCAAGCCACGCACGCAAAGCGAAATCACGCAAATGGCAATCAAGGTTCCGGAAACGATGAAGGATATCTTGCTCTTGCCAATGAAATCGAAACGGGCCTTGGACAGGAAGTTTTCAGAAAACTTGTGGCTGAAGGAAATCTTCTTGTCGTGGTTCAGCTGGCGGTTGAAAATCAAACGCGGGATGAACAAAGCCGTGAACAAGGAAGTACAGATACCGATACACAAGGTCGTGGCGAAACCCTTGATGGGACCTGTCCCGAAATACAGAAGGATGATACCGGTAATCAAGGTGGTCACCTGACCATCGATGATAGCCGAATAACCGTTCCTGTAACCTTCACTGATGGCCGAGCGCAAAGTCTTGCCCAAACGAAGCTCTTCCTTTACACGTTCGTAGATGATGACGTTGGCATCCACCGCCATACCCAAGGTAAGCACGATACCGGCGATACCCGAAAGGGTCAAGACGGCTCCGATGGACGTCAGGGTCCCGAAAAGGAAGAATACATTGACCAGCAAGGCCACATTGGCAATCAGACCGGCCTTGTTGTAGAAAACATACATGTAAATCAAAACCAACAAGAACGCCAGGATGAAAGAAACCATACTGCTGTTGATGGATTCCTGACCCAAGGAAGGTCCGACCACGGCTTCCTGCACAATCTTGGCAGGAGCAGGCAACTTACCGGCTTTCAACACATTGGCCAAGTCTTGACCTTCTTCCACCGTGAATCCCCCGGTAATCGAGGAACGTCCGCCGGCAATCTCGCCGTTCACCGTCGGCCAAGAATAAGCCACGTTGTCAAGCACGATGGCAATCGAACGTCCTACATTGTGTCCCGTCAGGTTTTTCCAAGTCCGGGCCCCTTCGGTGTTCATGCTCATGCTGATTTCCACCCCGCCGTTCTGGCCGAAGTCCTGACGGGCATCGGTAACGACATCGCCACCCAGGGGCGCTTGGCCGTCACGGGTGCTGATTTTCAAAGCAATCAAAGAGTAGATATCGGTATTTTCCTGAACGGGTTTCACCGACCAAACGAACTTCACGTTACGCGGGAACTTGCCCTTGGCCTGGACCAACATCTCGTCCACCTTGGCCATGTCCTTTTCCCGGGCATACCCGACCACGGGCCCCATACGTTGTTCATCTCCTTGGAAAAGGCTCGGCATCAAGACTGCGAACAAAGGATTCTGTTTCTGCCATTGGGCGGCATCCAGACTAGCCATACCGGCCGAATCCTGGGCTTTGGCCAACTGGGCCATCAAGTCGTCCGAAGAAGTATCGGCAGCAGAAGCCTCCCCGTTTCCGGAATCGGCTTGGGCCGCAGGAGTTTCCGTCGAAGCGGCATCTTCCGTAGCTTGCAGGTTCTGCACCGAAACCAAATATTCGTTGGCTTCCTGCAAATAAGGAATCAACTCGGAGAACTCATAGGTTTCCCAGAATTCCAACTGGGCGGTTCCTTGCAACAGCTTACGCACACGGGCCGGGTCCTTCACACCAGGCAGTTCGACCAAAATACGGTCGGTCTGCGCCAGTTTCTGTACATTGGGCTGGGCCACCCCGAACTTGTCGATACGGGTACGCAAAATCTGGTAAGTACGGTCGAACGCACTGTTGGTTTCCGCCTTGATGGCTCTCAACACCTCTTCATTCGTCGAATTGGCGTTCACATCCTTCATCTCGAAACTGAAAATGGCCGCCATCTGGGCGTTGGGGTCCTTTTCGTTCCAAACCTGGCCGAACACGTCCACGAAGTTCGTGTTCGCCTCCATCTTGTTTCGGACCGCCGCTTCTTCCATCACGCTGTTGAAAAAGGGGTCGGTACTGTAACCGGACAAAGCCCGGACGACATCGGCGGTGGAAACTTCCATCATCACGTTCATACCCCCGCGCAAGTCCAGACCGAGGTTCAGTTCGCGGGCCTTGCATTCCTTATAGGTGTACTTGCGGATAAGGATGTTATAAACCACATCGTTCCCGACCGAGTCGATGAAATACTGGTGTTTCGCGTTGTAAATGGAATCGTAGAGCGTCCTTGCCAAAACGTCGTTACCACCGGACAAAGCCTTGGCTTCCATCTCCGTGTTGTTCGTGGCGAACGCTTCGGCCCTCTTGTCCACCCTCCGGGCAAAAAACGTGAACGACAACTCGAACAAGCAGATAATAGCGAAAGCTATGGCAAAAAACTTTATAACACCCTTGTTTTGCATGGTTTAGTTAATATTTGGTTATTTTTCGTTCCTGCACTGCAAACGGCCACAAATTACAAAAATGGCCACAAAGATAGTATTATTTTTATTAGTTCCAAGCCTCGGGACCCGGGCTCTTCCCGCCTCAACGGCAGGTCATCTCGCCCCGCAAATCCTGTCCCAACGCTTTGCAAACCGCCTCGTAATCCAAGCCTTTTCCCAAAAGGTACATCATCTTGGTCACGGCGGCCTCGGTAGTCAAATCCTTGCCGTCCACCACGCCCAAATCACGCAACTGGGTACTGGCCGCGTACTTGCCCATCTCCACGCTGCCCTCGGCGCACTGGGTCACGTTCAAGACCGGGATACGGCGGGTTCGGGCTACCGAAAGAGCCTCGACGAAAGCCTCGGAGGTGGGCGCATTACCCGATCCGTAAGTTCCCAGGACTAAGCCCTTCAAATCGGTGTTCTCCAAGAGCGAACGCAAAACGGAAGGTGTCATGCCCGGATGTATCTTCAAAATCAGCACATGGCTTTCCAAAGTCTTCCAGACCCGGAAGGGTTCCCGGACTAAGGTCCGGGCATCCTGTTCCAACATGGGGTTCCACTTCACATGCACCCCGACCCGCGCCAAAGCCGGGAAATTGGCCGAGAGGAAAGCCGTGAAACTTTCAGCGCTGAACTTGGTGATACGGTTGCCCCGGAAAAGGCTGTCGCCGAAGCAAACACAGACTTCCCTCACCTTCGGCCGTCCCTCCTCGTCCACCGAAGCCGCCATTTCCAAAGCGTTGACCAGATTGGCCTTGCCATCGCTGCGCAACACGCCGATTGGCAGCTGCGAACCGGTCAGGATCACCGGCTTGGCCAAGTTTTCCAACATGAAACTGAGAGCCGAAGCCGTGTACGCCATCGTGTCGGTGCCGTGCAAGACCACGAAACCGTCGTACGAATCATAATTTTCCTCGATGACTTTCCCGATATGGACCCAACCTTCCGGTCCCATGTCCGAAGAATCAATCAAATGCGGGAAACAATAGGACGAAATGGAGATGTCCAGGCTTTTGAGGCCGGGCATGGCTTCCAGCAGCCCCTCGAAACGGAAGGGAGACAAAGCCCCGGTGGCGCTGTCCTGCACCATGCCTATGGTCCCCCCCGTATAAACAATCAATATCTTACGTTCCGGCTGATTCTTCTGCGCCATTGTTCATCTGGATTTTTCGACACGGGAAACAGCTTTGCCCCGGAGGAACCCCTCCTTAGGAGCCACCGCGTTTCCCCTTTTTTTCGGCCTGCAAAGGTAGGCATTTGAGAAGAATTATTGTACATTTGCAAGCCAACGACCCGGAAGGGGGCCGAAGCGGCGCCGGAATGCTGCTTTTCATGAGACCTCCGACGGTGGGTCAGATTGCCCATTATCACGCACCGCAGTTAGAAAATCACTAAAAACAAATAATAAACTAAAAACAAATAATAATATGGAATTACCTTTTGCAGAATCCTATCGGATCAAGATGGTGGAACACATCCACCGCAGCACCCGCGAAGAACGCGAAAAATGGATCAAGGAAGCCAAGTACAACCTCTTCAAACTGGCTTCGGACGAGGTGTACATCGACCTTCTGACCGACTCCGGCACCGGCGCCATGAGCGACAAGCAATGGGCCGCCATCATGCTGGGCGATGAAAGCTACGCAGGGGCCAGCTCCTTCTTCAACATGAAGGCCATGGTTGAAAAAATCACGGGATTCCAATACGTTCTTCCGACACATCAGGGACGTGCTGCCGAAAACGTGTTCTTCTCCGCCACGGTGAAAGCCGGGAACGTGATTCCGGGTAACTCCCATTTCGACACCACCAAGGGCCATATCGAATACCGCAAAGCCGTAGCCTTGGATTGCACGATTGACGAAGCCGCCGACACCCAGCTGGAAATCCCGTTCAAAGGCAACGTGGATCCTGCCAAACTGGACAAAGCATTGGCAGAGCACAAGGGCAATGTACCCTTCGTGATTGTCACCGTCACCAACAACACCGCCGGCGGTCAACCGGTTTCGATGCAGAACCTGCGCGAAGTCCGGGAAATCTGCAACAAATACAATGTCCCTGTCATCCTCGACTCCGCCCGTTTTGCCGAAAACGCCTACTTCATCAAGACCCGCGAAAAGGGATACGAAAACAAGACCATCAAGGAAATCGCCCGGGAAATGTTTTCCTATGCCGATGGTATGACGATGAGTTCCAAAAAGGACGCGATTGTCAACATGGGAGGTTTCTTCGCCACCAACAAGAAAGAATGGTACGACGCCGCCACGATGTTCGGTATCATGTACGAAGGCTACCTGACCTACGGAGGGATGGCCGGTCGTGACATGAACGCCTTGGCCCAAGGTCTGGACGAAGGGACCGAATTCCCGGTACTTGAAAGCCGTATCAAGCAGGTACAATATCTCGGCCAACGCCTCGATGAATTCGGCATTCCTTACCAACGTCCCGCCGGTGGCCACGCCATCTTCGTAGATGCCAAGAAAATCCTGCCCAACGTACCCAAAGAACAGTTCAAGGCCCAGACTTTGGGTGTGGAACTCTATCTCGAAGCCGGTATCCGCGGGGTTGAAATCGGAGCCATCCTGGCCGACCGCGATCCTGTGACACGCGAAAACCGCTACCCGGAACTGGAATTGCTCCGTCTGGCCATCCCGCGCAGGACGTACACCAACAACCACATGGACGTGATTGCCGTGGCCTTGAAAAACATCTACGACCGTCGCGAATCCATCACTTCCGGTTACCGGATTGTGAAGGAACTGCCTATCATGCGCCACTTTACTATTGAGTTGGAAAAATGCTAGGAAACATCGGCGGTGCGTGATAACGGGCAAGCTGTGGCCTTGCTTTGGTGCTACCGAAAACAGGCTGCACCTCGACCCAACTCAAACCTATCGGTTTGGCTGGGTCCTTGGTTTGCACTGTTTTTCGAGACCCGAACTCAGTCACGAACCGCAGTGCGAGCCGAACGCAGAGGGCAAGTTTACTTGCACTATGCTGAGGCGAAGCCTGCGCTCGTTGCGCAGCAGCAACTTCAGTATGCTCTTTCGTTCTCGCTCTCAGCGCCTTGCATCTCACCCATTCTGACGCACCGCCTTTTATAAGCAGCCGGACAGGACAGGAAGCGGGAACGCGACCTGCTCCGTCCGGCTCCGTTTTGCCTGCCAAGGTCCAAGGACAGCCCCGAAAACGGGGCCACAGTCCGAACCGGGAAAGAGTCCGAACCCGACAAGGCAAGACAAAAAAACACCCTACCGGCAAATCTCCGGGGACGGAGGTTGCCGGACCAACACAGGGAATTCTTGCCGCTCCCAAGCGCAAGGGTTCCCAAAATTTTTCTCTCCCACCCCATTTCTCTTCCCACTTATGCAGCCAGGCCAACCCCAGTTCCCTTTCCGTCTTCCGGCACGCCTCCGCAAAGGCACTGCCAGACTCTTGTTCCTGGCATGCCTGATGCCATGGCTCTGGGCTTGCAACAGCATGAAAAAAGTCCCCGAAGACCAAAGCCTTCTGGTCAAGAACAAAGTGAAAGTCTCCCGGGGCGGGACTATTTCCAAATCAGACATCAGCAATACCCTCACCCAGGAACCCAACAGCAAGGCCTTGGGCTTCCGCCTGAAATTAACGCTCTACAATTGGTCCAAGGATGAAAAGGACAACTGGTGGAACAACAAACTGCGCGAAATGGGTGAAAAACCCGTCATCTTCGACAGCAGTTCGATTGCCGCTTCCCAAAAGCGGATTCTTTCGATGGCCAACAGCAAGGGCTATTTTCAGCCCGACCTTTCCTCGGAAGTGAAACGGAAAGGCAAGGATAAACGGAAAGTGGTCGTGACCTACCGCTTGGACTTGGACGAACCCTACCATATCCGGGACATCCGTTTGGATGTGGAAGACGACAGCTTGCAAGCCGGATTAGCCCGTTGGGAGCAGGAAACAACGCTCCTTCCCGGCATGCAGTACGAAGTGAGCCGCCTCGATGCCGAACGGGAACGCATCAGCAAACAGCTTCAGAACCAAGGATATTGGGCTTTCAACAAGGACTTTCTGAGCTATTCGGTAGACAGCAACCTGAACAGCAAGCAGATGGACGTGATACTGCATGTACGGAAAATGAGTTCGAACCAGCTCGACAGCCTTACGGGCGAACCCATCTTGCTGAACCACAAGAGATACTACATCAACAAGGTTTTCATCACCCCCCAGTCGCGCACCCAACTGCAAGGCAAGTCGCAAGGGTTCGACACCGTGGCCTTTGAGGAAAGGTACCGGAGGGAAAGGCGGAAAGGATTGCCCGGCCCGGTCTATTATTTCCTGAACCAAGGGAAAAACATCATCAAATACAAGCCCGTGGTCCAAAAGATCTTCCTCCGGGAAGGAGATTTGTACGCCTTGGACAACGTGACCAAAACATACGACAACCTCGGGGATTTCCGGGCTTTCCAATACACCAACATCAGCCTCTCGGAAACGCCCTACGACACCACCCTCCCCTACCAACAGAACAACCTCTTGGACTGCCATATCCGGATGGTACAAGGCAGCCGCTTCAGTTTCAGCGTGGAAGGCCAGTTGACCACCAGCTCGGGTATACAGGGCATCGCCGCCACCTTCGGTTTCCAGAACAAGAACACTTTCGGAGGAGGCGAAATCCTGAACATCCAGTTGGGGGGAGCCTACGAATTCCAGTTCACGGTGGACAACGAGCGGAACCGCTCCTTCCTCAATACGTTCGAGGCCTCGCTCGATGTGAGCCTGGAGTTTCCCCGTTTCCTATTGCCGGGACGTTTGGACAGGTCCTCGAAAGACACCCGGCCTTCCACCATCATCGCACTCGGGTACAGCTACCAGCATAAACGGGATTATTCCCGCAGCATCTTCAACGCCAACTTCTCCTACCATTGGAAAAACAGCCGTTGGTCCCATACCCTGAGCCCGGTCGAAATCAGCACAATCCAGATGCTGCGGACTTCAGAATCCTTCCAGGGTATCCTGGATGAGTACCAAGCGACCCAGAACTACCGGCTCTACTACCAATATACCGACCACTTCATCCTCACGCCCCGCTACCAGTTTACCTATACCGACCAAAGACAAGGAACTACCAAGGATTTCAACCATCTGCGTTTTGAAATAGAAACGGCGGGCAACCTGCTCTACGGTATCGCGGTCGGCATCCATGGCGAAAGGGCCCAAATGGCTGGTTACGAGCTTTTCGGCCTACCGTTCTCGCAATACGTGCGGGCGGAAATGGATTACAGCCACCATTTCGTATTCGGACAGAAAACCGACCTCGTGGTCCGGGCCGGCTTGGGCGTGGGATACAGCTACGGGAATTCCCAATCCCTCCCCTACGAAAAAGGGTTCTTCATCGGAGGCAACAGCACGATCCGGGCCTGGCCCCTGTACCAGTTGGGGCCGGGAGGCTACCGCCACCCCGATGATTCGCCCGATTTCGAACGGCTGGGCGATGTGTACATGGTGTTCAACCTGGAACAGCGTTTCCCGATTATCGGGGGCTTGATGGGGGCCGTGTTCCTCGATGCGGGGAACATCTGGTTGATGCGACCCAACGAAGCGTATCCCAACGGGGAATTCCGTTTCAACAAGTTTTACAAGGATTTCGCTTTCGGTACCGGCTTCGGCTTACGCTACGATTTCAAGTTCTTCGTCATCCGCATGGACATCGGTATCCCGCTCCGGGATCCGGCCTTGCAGGAAACGGGCGACACCTGGGTTATCAAAAGCCTGGGATGGAACGATTTGCTCTTCAACTTCGGTATCGGGTACCCGTTCTAAGCCTGGTGCCGGAAGCTGTTTAAAAATTTCCAATCTCGCAGATACATGACAAGGATTGCCGCTTGGGTCTTGAAGGCCACCGGATGGAAAGTGGACGAGTTCCGCCCGTCCGAAAAGAAATACGTGTTGATTGTAGCCCCCCATACCAGTGTCTGGGATTTCGTGGTGGGTCGTCTGGCGTTCTGGACCAAGAAAATGCCTGCCCGCTTTCTAATCAAGAAGGAGTTCTTCGTTTTCCCGTTCGGCGGCCTTTTGAAAGCTTTGGGGGGATTGCCTATCGACCGCAAACAGGCGGGGAACGTGGTGGAACATGCCGCCGCCCTGATCCACAAGGCGGACGAACTGGCCTTGATCCTTACCCCGGAAGGGACCCGGAAGCGCACCGAACATTGGAAAAGAGGCTTCTACTATATCGCCAAACGGGCGAACGTCCCCCTTTACGCGGGCATCGTGGATTACGAGAAGAAAGTCTGCAAAATCCTGCCCCAAACCTTGGACACAAACAAGGATTTCAACGCCTTGATGGAGGATTTGGCAAAGATTTACCGGGGGGCGAAGGGGAAGTATCCTGAGAATTTCAACTTCTGACACGCCGCCTCAAACGCAGAAAAAACGAAAACTAACAGCACTTCGGCTCAATTCAAACCACACGGATTGGCGCTGCGTTCGGTTTGCACAGTCTTTGCTGCGTCGCTTGCGAGTCTCGCATTTCAGCTGTTTCTAACATCCTTCTGCAACTCGCTATCCAAAATTTGAAACAAAATGAAAAGGGGCACGTCCGAAAAATCCCGGAGTGCCCCCAACCCTTTCGGGTCAACCAACCAAAACCAATAAACCCAAATCGGTCATTAGACTTTGGGTAGATTGTCCGCTTATGTCATGCAGCATGCTTCTCGCCTAGCCGAAGGCGTAGCGGGCTACGTCGAGGCGTAGCGAGGAGCAAGATGCGGACAGAAGCGAACAAGATGCACAAAAGCATCCCTCTTCAGAAACAGGAAACACACTCGGCGAGTCTAATGACCGATTTGGGATAAAACCTGTCAAAAGAAGTTTTTCAAAAAAACGTTCCAACAAACGGGAGAAAAGCCGGTTCCGGATGGCACTGCAACAATTCCGGCAAAGCAGAGGACAAAATAGGAAACAAAAAAAGGGAGCCTTTTTCAGAACTCCCTTTTTTACTTATCATGCAGTTTCTTAATTCCCGTAAACGTTTTTGCTCTTAGCCGCCGAATAATTAATCTTCAGCGCGTTTACTTTCCTCAATTCCTGCTTCACGTCGTTCAAGATACCCATCTTCACCGAACGGTCAGCCTTGATGGATGTGGTCATCAAAGGACGATCCACTTCATCCCGTGCTTCGCGTTCAGCTTCGATGAACTGGGCCAAATCCCGGACACCCGAAATCTGGTCGTTCAATTGGATACGAGGTTCAGTCCCGTACTTCTGGGCATCAATCGGAGGTCCGATGTAAATGAAGCTCACCAAGGACTTCTTTTCCAACTTCTGGACTTCAGTGGCACCCGGAGGAGTAATCCGCACATACAAGGTGGACTCACGGATAGTGGTAATTACCATGAAAAAGAACAGGAACATGAAGATGATGTCACTCATACTCCCGGTGTTGATTTCAGGTACACCGCTTTTGTCGTTTTTTCTGAATCTTCCCATTTCTACCCCCCGTGTTAATTGTTAATAGCCGCATTCGTAGGTTCAGCTTCCGAAATAGAAACCGGAATAGCATCCTGCACTGCTTCTATCTGGTCTGCCCGTTTCAAATCCGCGAACTTGAGACCGAACTTTTCTTCCGAAAGTTCGTCGCGAAGCTCACGGAAAGCAGCTGTCAACTCGTTTTGCACCGCAATGTACATCTCGTAAGAAGTACCCCGGTCGTTCTTCAAGGAAACCACCCCTTTCGAGACCGGCGTAGGTCCCAGCAAGCTGATGTTTTCCATTACAATCTCCGACTTTTTGGGGTCGTTCGACGGATTGGCCAAAAAGTCCTTGGCCATGTCCCTGAGTTGGGAAACATCGGCCAGCTTCCCCTGCACCTGCAATTCATCCCGGAAGTTAATCGCGACCTTGAACACGTTCCGGTCGTGGATTTCCGGTTTGGGTGCATCCGGCGGCAGCGGAGGCGGCAACTTTCTGGCAATCCCCGTGTCCGTATCCATAGATGAAGTCAACAAGAAGAATGTCAACAACAAGAAAGAAATATCGGACATGGACCCTCCATTGATGGTGGGTGATTTCTTAGCCATTCTTCTTATTATTTTTTAAACGGTCGAACAATCTCAGTAAATACAATCGAGAGTACGGCAATCCCAATCAATGCATAGCATGTGTACATGCCCGCTCCGATTACCTTGGATGAACCGTAATTGGAACCTGTTTTCTCGAAAAGTTCCGGACCGATGTCCGTTCCCGAAGACAACAGGTAGGAAATCAAAAAGATTACAACCAAACCCAGCAAACCGAACAAGGTGAACTTGCTGTTTTTGATGTTTCCTCCAAACTGGAGGATGGAGAAGCCTATGGCTGCCAGAATCGCGACGATTGCCAGCACATAGACCACATACATCAACACGTCAATCCATACCATGACTCAACCTCCTCCGAATTATTTCTGGATGTATTTCACAATCAAATCCATGAAAGAAATGGAAGCGTCTTCCATCTTGTTCACGATACCATCGATTTTGGAACTCAGGTAGTTATAGAACGTTTGTACGATAATGGCTACGATAAGACCGAATACGGTAGTCAACAAGGCCACTTTCATACCCCCGGCAACTACGGTCGGGCTGATATCACCAGCAGCTTCGATATCGTCGAAGGCCTGCACCATACCGACTACTGTACCCAAGAACCCCAACATAGGTGCAATCGCGATGGTCCAACCAATCCAGCCGAGGTTCTTTTCAAGACGCCCGACTTGTACACCTCCATAAGAAGTCACCGACTTTTCGATGCTTTCAACACCTTCACCGGCGCGTTCCAAACCTTGGTAGAAGATACTGGCCACAGGACCACGGGTATTGCGGCAAACTTCCTTGGCCGCTTCAACACCGCCGTTCTTCAAGGCTTCTTCCACTTTGTTCAACAATTTTTCCGTATTGGTAGTGGAAAGGTTCAAGTAGATGATACGTTCGAAAACCAAAGCCAAACCGAGAATGAATACAATCAAGATAGGCGTCATCCATGGCACCCCACCCTCGATGAATTTCTGTTTCAAAGCTTGGTGGAAAGTTTTCTCGGTGGTCACTTCATCGGCCGGGGTCATGGTGGCCGCAGCGGTTTCCGTAGCTACGGTTTGTTCGGCAACAGCGGCAGACGAATCGATTTGGGTCGCAGCGCTATCCGTTTGCGCCATAACGGAACCCAGTGCAAGTGAAGCTCCTACTAAAAGGGATGCAATCAGCTTTTTCATAGTGATAAAACTTTTTTCTTTTTGGTTATTCCTTTTAATTTGTTTACGAACCTCACGAACCTTCCCGATTCGCATGATCCTTGCGGAGAGACAGGGATTCGAACCCTGGAAGCACTTTTGATGCTTACACACTTTCCAGGCGTGCGCCTTCGACCACTCGGCCACCTCTCCTAAATTCGTCAATTTCTTTGCTTTCCCTCAACTTTTACCATCGCACCCCCCGTCAAAGCGGCGGCTAATTTACAAATAATTTCAATACAGCAAAGCTTCAGCCACAATTTTGGCCGTCCGGAACACAATCCAAGGCGTCCTTTTCCAAGTCCGCCGGGCCGTTCCGGACGAAAAGCGAAAGATTCAAAAGCCTGATTCCGAAGTCCAAGCATCCTCGTACAACAGTTTGTCGTAGGGGTAGCGGGTCAAATGCATTTTTTTTACTTCCCCGTACAACATTTCCCGGAAAGCTTCCACATTTTCCTTCCTGGCCGCCGAAATGAAAATGCATGGTGCATTCTCCTTGGCATACCACATCTTCTTCAAATCTTCGAGGCTGTAGTTACGCTTGGTCACGGGTGCAAGGTCGTCAGGGTCCTTGACTTCGTATGTATAGGCATCAATCTTGTTGAAAACAACGATTACCTTTTTGTCCGCCACCCCGATTTCATCCAGGGTCTGACGCACCACCTCCATCTGTTCCTCGAAATCCGGATGGGAAATATCGACCACATGCAGGAGGATGTCGCTCTCCCGTACCTCGTCCAAAGTGGATTTGAAGGATTCGACCAAGCTGTGGGGAAGTTTCCGGATGAACCCCACGGTATCGGAAATCAAGAAAGGGAGATTGCCGATCACGACTTTGCGGACCGTGGTATCGAGCGTGGCGAAAAGCTTGTTTTCGGCCAAGACGTCCGACTTGCTGACCAGGTTCATTATCGTGGACTTGCCTACGTTGGTATAGCCGACAAGGGCGACCCGGACCATGGCCACGCGGTTCTTGCGCTGGGTAACCTTCTGCTTGTCGATTTCAGCCAACTTGGCTCTCAGCAAGGTAATCTTGTCGTGGATGACCCGGCGGTCGGTTTCGATTTCCTTTTCCCCGGGCCCCCGCATCCCTACCCCGCCCCGCTGCTTGCCCAAGTGGGTCCACATACGGGTCAAACGAGGCAAAAGGTATTGGTATTGTGCCAATTCCACTTGCGCCCGGGCATGCGCCGTGCGGGCATGCTTGGCAAAGATGTCCAAAATCAGGGTCGTACGGTCCAGAATCTTGCAATTGAGTTCCTTCTCCAGGTTCCTCAACTGGGCCGGTCCCAATTCGTCGTCAAAGACCACCATGTCGATTTTCTCGGCGGTCACATAGGTCTTGACTTCATCCAACTTGCCCGACCCGATATAATATTTGCCGTTGGGCAAGTCCAATTTCTGGATGAAACGTTTCACGGCCACGGCTCCCGCCGTCTCGGTCAGGAAAGCCAGTTCGTCCAGATACTCGTTTTCTTTCTCCAGGCTGGTGCTGCCGGTGGCGATACCGACCAAAACAGCCCGTTCCGCTTCTTTCTTGGTGATGAGATATGCCATTTCGTCTTCTTAGGAACCTATGATACGACTTAGAAGCCTATGATACGGCGGACTTCCGCCACGGTCTTGGCCGCGCTCTGGCGGGCTTTCTCCGCGCCTTCCCTGCGGACTTTCTCCAGATAGGCATCGTCGGCGAGGATTTCCGCGATACGCTGCCGGAAAGGTGCTACGAACTTGATCGTGTCCTCGGCCAGTTGTTTCTTGAGGTCCCCGTACCGGATGGTACAATTATTATACGCCTCGTCGTAAACCTTGTAAACCTCTTCGCCGCAGAGCACTTTCACCAATTGGAAAAGGTTGGCGATGACTTCCGGCTTTTCCTGGTTCATTTCCACCGGTCCAGAATCGGTGGTGGCCCGCATGATTTTCTTGCGGATCACGGCATCCTCGTCGGTAAGGAAGATGGCGTTGTTGCCGCTCTCGGACTTGCCCATCTTGCCGCTCCCGTCCAATCCGGGAATCTTGACGAGGTTTTCCCCGAAATTGAAGGCTTGGGGAAAGCCGAAGTATTCCACACCGTAGAGGCTGTTGAAGCGTTGGGCGAACACCCGCGTCATCTCCAGATGCTGTTCCTGGTCCTTGCCCACCGGCACGAAATCGGCCTTGTGGATCAAGATGTCGGCGGCCATCAAGGTGGGATAGGTCAACAAACCGGCATTCACGTTGTCCGGGTTCTGCCGCGCCTTGTCCTTGAAGGAAGTACAGCGTTCCAGCTCTCCCAGATAGGCGTTCATGTTCAGGAAAAGATAGAGTTCGACCGTTTCGGGAAGATCGCTCTGGGCATAAATCGCCACTTTCTCCGGGTCCATGCCGCAGGCGATATAGGTAGCCAGAATCTGCTTGACGTTCTGGCGGAGATGCTCCGGATGGGGATGGGTGGTAAGACTATGATAGTCGGCAATGAAGAAATAGCAATTGTATTCTTCCTGCATCTTGATGAAGTTGCGCAAGGCACCGAAATAATTCCCCAAATGAAGGTTTCCGGTGGGACGTATGCCACTCACGACTATTTTTTTCATGATTTTCTTTTTGTTATATGGTTTATATCGGTTTCTTGATTGCGATGCCGACTCCGGGCCCGCAAGTAGTACCCGGCCCGCAAAAGCTTGATTGGAGGCAAAATTAACCAAAACCAAACGCAATGCAAACGGACTTGTCCGGATAGGCACCGATTACAGGTCGAAGCCCGGACTCAAAGCCCGAACAAGGCTTTGGCATTGGCCGTGGTGGCTTCCGCTACCTGTTGGAGGGACAAGCCGAGGCACCCGGCCAATTTCTCCCCGACCAAGGGGACATAGGCGCTTTCGTTGGGCTTCCCCCGATAAGGCACCGGGGCCAAATACGGGGAATCGGTTTCCAAGACCAAGGAGTCCAAAGGTACGGATTTGACGATTTCCGGGAGCTTGGCATTCTTGAAGGTCAGCACGCCGCCGATTCCGAAATGGAAACCGAGCTCCAAGACCCGCCTGGCCTGCTCCAGACTGCCGCTATAACAATGGAACACGCCTCGCAAACTACCGTCCTGGGCTTGTTTGAGGATATGCCAGCATTCTTCAAACGCGTTGCGGACATGCAAAACGACCGGAATCCGGAATTCCTTGGCCCATCCGAGCTGGAGCCGGAGCGCCTCTTCCTGTTCTCTCACGAAAGTCTTGTCCCAATAGAGGTCCATGCCGATTTCCCCGACCGCCACATAGCGTCCCCTGCCCTGCTGCGGAGAGGAAGGATTTTTCGAGGCCAATTCCGCATAAATCTTCTCCAGTACCTGCGCATAGTCTTCCTTTACCTCGGTCGGATGAAGCCCGATGGTGGGATAAACCACGCCGGGATAGCGTTCGCAAAGCTCCCAAATCGGTTTTATCGATGCCAAATCGACCCCGCCCTGTATCTGTTTGCAAACTCCGGCGGCCAAAGCCCTTTCCACACATTCGGCGGCACTGCCTTGGCCCGGAGCGGGGTCATACGTATGGGTATGTGTGTCTATCCAATTCATCTTATACAACGTACCATAAATCAGGCTTTCTGGGTCCCGGGTTCCTCCTTGTAACGGAAAAGCAACAAGAAAAGAATCGCGACCGCCAAGGCGTAAGCGGCAAAAACGAACCAGGCATGGCTCCAACCTTCCACTTGGGGAGCCGTACTATTGAAATCGACAAAACGGTTCACGACCGCCTGGGCCGAAAGGGTTCCTACCGTGGCTCCAATCCCATTGGTCATCAATACGAAAAGTCCCTGGGCGCTGGAACGGATGGAAACATCGGTTTCCTTGTCCACGAACAGGGAACCGGAGATATTGAAAAAGTCGAAAGCCACCCCGTACACCAACATCGAAAGCACGAACATCCAAACCCCGCTTCCGGGATTGCCCAGGCCGAAAAGCCCGAAACGGAACACCCAGGCGAACATGGCTATCAACATCACTTTCTTGATTCCAAAGCGTTTAAGGAAAAATGGAATCAACAAGATGCAACAGGTCTCGCTCATCTGGGAAAGAGAAATCAGCAAGTTGGCATGTTGGACCCCGAACGTGTCCTGATATTCCGGTATCGCACTGAAACTGGTCAGGAACGGATTGGCAAAACCATTGGTAATCTGCAAAGAAACGCCAAGCAACATGGAAAAGATGAAGAAAAGGGCCATTTTGCGTTGCTTGAAAAGGAGAAAAGCCCGCAGGCCCATCGCCTCGGCCAAGGATTTCTTGCGGCCATCGCCCCGGTTGACGGGACAAGCCGGCAAGGTGTGGGCGTAAACGGCCAAGAGCAAGCCCCAAAACGCGCAGACGAAGAACTGGGCATGATTGTCTTGGAATCCCAACAAGTCGACCGCCCACATGGAGCAGATGAAACCTATGGTCCCAAAGACCCGGATGGGTGGAAAATCCTTTACCGTGTCCAAATCCGCCTTATCCAAAGCATTATAAGCCACCGAATTGGCCAAGGCCAAAGTAGGCATGAAGAAAGCCACGCTCACCGAATAGAAGAAGAATAGCCATGAAAAGGAAACCGGCTCGGCCTGCATGCCATAGAAACCGGCTCCGGCCATGAACACGGCTGCGACCAGATGGCAGAAACCCAAAAGACGTTGGGCGGGAACCCAGCGGTCGGCCACAATCCCCATCAGGGCGGGCATGAACAAGGATACAATCCCCTGCATGGCGTAAAACAATCCGATTTTTTCCCCCAGGCCGATTTTGCCCAAATAGGTTCCCATCGAAGTCAAATAAGCACCCCATACGGCGAACTGCAAAAAGTTCATGACGATGAGGCGGAACTTGATATGTTTCATATTCTTTTCTTTTAATCCGTTTCAAAAGCTTTTCCCTTGTCCGCAAGTCCTGTTCCCATAAGTGGAAGCCATGTCCGGGATTTCATCCGGGGCCTCGGGAGAAGAAATTACAAATATAGCGAAAGTCGAGCGCCAAGCCGAACGAAGTTCGAGCTCGGCCGAGACCAAGCTATATTCGCCGTTAGGACAAATATACGCAGAAGCCGAGTGCAGAAGCAAAGCGAGGCTTTGCTTCTGCCGAGGCGCTACCGTATATCGGTCCGTCAGGACAAATTTAGCGAAAATCGTTAATTTCGCAGCGGGTTGGAACCCAGTCCGCCTGCCACGAAGCCAACCGCCAAGGCCATCCCCGGATTCCCCGACCCGAAGAAATCCGTATTTATTCTTATGCACGACAAACTGAACGGAAAAACGGTCATGGTGTCTGGCGCGTCGTCCGGCATCGGGAAGGCCCTCGCCTTGGAACTTCTGCACAGGGGCTATAACGTGTCGCTTTCTGCCAGAAGGGATTATTTGATTCTTGAATATCTGCAAAAAGAGTTTTCCCCGGAAGAAATCGAGCAACGCTGCTTGGTGGTCAAAACCGATGTGAGCGTGGAGGCGGATTGCCGGAACTGGGTGGAAAAGACGGTCGAACGCTTCGGACGAATCGACGCCTTGGTCAACAATGCGGGCATCTCGATGCGGGGACTGTTCTCGGAATGCAAGTTGGACGTGCTCAAAAGACTCATGGACGTGAACTTCTGGGGCACTACCTATTGTTCCTATTACGCCATCGAGCATCTATTGAAAACCAAAGGCTCCTTGGTGGGCATTTCGTCCATCGCGGGATACCAAAGCCTGCCGGGCCGTGCGGCTTATTCGGCTTCGAAAGCGGCCATACAAGCCTTGTTGAAGACCATCCGGATTGAAAACAAGAAGAAAGGCTTGCATGTGATGATTGCCTGTCCGGGCTTCACGGCTTCCAACATCCGGGCGGTAGCCTTGGACAAGGATGGCAAGCCCCAAGGGCAGACCCCGAGGAACGAAAACAAGATGATGACCGCCGAAAAGGTGGCACACTTGATTGCCAACGGCATGGAACACCGCAAACGTTCGCTGATTCTGACGCCTTTAGGCCGCCTGACCATCTTCGTGGGCAAATTCTGGCCCAAGCTTACCGAGGATGTTTCCTACTCCTATATGGCCCGGGAGCCGAACTCACCGTTCAAATAACACAAGCCATGGAAAATACACAGAAAGACTGGATTATAAAATGTATCCCGGTCAATCCCATCCAAATGAACCTTTACGTTCTTTATCAAAAGAACGGGAAAGGCCTGATTGTCGATCCGGGTTGTTGCGAAAAATCCGAGTTTGAAAACCTGTTTTCCTTTACGGAAAAAGAAGGTATCGAAATCGAGCATATCTTGTTGACACACCCCCATTTCGACCATTTGATGGGTGCGGCAAGGATTTGCCAATATTACGAGCGCCCGCTCGAACTGCATGAAAAGGCGGCACCCTTGGTGGAAGGAGCCATCCGAAGCATCGAGACGTTCGGTCTGCCGAGCATGGAATGCCCGAAAGACCTGAAAATCCTGCAAGACAAGGAGTGCATCCGGATGGGGGACGTGACTTTGGAAACCCGCTACACGCCGGGGCACTGCGAAGGGAGCGTCTGCTATGTTTGGGATGAACGGAGCATGGTCTTCACCGGCGATGTGCTTTTCCACGGCAGCATCGGACGGACGGACCTCCCCGGCGGGGATTTGGATTTGCTCAGGAAAAGCATCTTCGAACGCCTGTTCGTCCTCGACGATGGTTTCACGGTCCGACCCGGACACGGGGGACGGACTTCCATCGGGTATGAGAGATACAACAATCCCTTCCTATAAGGGCGGTGCATGATAATGGGTAATCTGGCTTTGCCGAAGCCCCTCCGTCTCGGCCATGTCCAAGCAAGGGGAACTGCTTGACATGGCGCTCGACTTACTCGGGGCTTTGGCGGCGTTGCTTTGGTTTCACCGAAAACAGGCTGTACCTCGGCAAAGCTCAAGCAAGCTTGGCTCTGCTCTCGGTTTGCACTGTTTTTCGAGACTCGAACTCAGTCGCGAACCGCAGTGCGAGCCGAACGC
The DNA here is from genome assembly GCA_944321885.1 of uncultured Bacteroidales bacterium. Classification (GTDB taxonomy): domain Bacteria; phylum Bacteroidota; class Bacteroidia; order Bacteroidales; family P3; genus Pullibacteroides. The sequence continues at coordinate 82,789 of CALUNB010000001.1, forward strand.
AGAGGGCAAGTTTACTTGCACTATACTGAGACGCAGCCTGCGTTCGCTGAAAAGCAAACCCGAACTTGGATTCCCAATGGCCTCACAGGAGGTAGACCATTTAAAACTGGCAGAACGGGAGTTCAAAACAAGAGACAAACCTACCACCATGATCCGAACCGAAGACTACATATGGGTGGATGTGCGCAGCCCGGCCGAATACCGGCAAGGCCATGTCCCAGGTGCGTTCAACCTTCCCCTTTTCAATAACGAGGAACGGGCGGAAGTAGGGACGATTTATGCCAAAAGCGGGAAGAACGCCGCCATCGAGCGCGGCCTCGAAATCGTGGGTCCCCGTTTGAGCCGCATGTTACGGCAAGGCAAAGCTTTAGGGCAAAAGGGCAAGCTGATGCTCTATTGCTGGCGAGGCGGGATGCGGAGTGCAAGCGTGGCCTGGCTCCTCCGCTTGGAAAACGTGGAGCTGGAGGTTTACCCGGGTGGCTACAAGGCTTACCGGCGTTCGTTTTTCGATTTGCTGGAAGCCGGATGGCGGTTCGTGGTCTTAGGCGGTCCTACCCTTTGCGGGAAAACGGAAATTCTCAAGGAATTGTCCCGGCAAGGCGAACAAATCTTAGACTTGGAGGGGATGGCCCGGCACAAGGGTTCCGCCTTTGGTGGTTTAGGCCAAGGAGAACAGCCCAACAACGAAGAATTTTCCAACTTCTTGCATCTGGCTTTGGAAAAATTGGACCCCAAACGCCCCGTCTGGTGCGAGGGCGAAAGCTTGAATATGGGCAAAGTGGTGATGCCCAAGGAATTCTTCGGCTTGATAGATGCCGCCCCGATGGTTTACGTGGAGATTCCCCAAGCAAAACGGATCCAACGGGGTTTGCAGGAATACGGAACCATGCCGCCGGAATTGCTCGTAAACTGTTTTGAAAAAATCCAACGCCGCATCGGCTTGGATGTAGCCCGGAAAGGCATCGAAGCCATACGGAAAGGGCGCTTGCCTGAGGCCGTGGCCTTGGCGATGGACTATTATGACAAAAGCTACCGGTATTCTTTGCAAAAGCGGAAAGGTCCCGTCCTCTTCCGCTACGAAAAGGACGCCCCCATCCCGGTCATGGCCGAAGAGATCCGGGTGCAAATGCAGAATTACCAATGAGCAAAAAAGAGATAACAATCCGGAGTTCAGCTGCCGAATACCTGACATTCGTGGCAGCCACAGGTGAAAGTCCATCCAGCATCGAACTGCGGTATGAGGACGAGAACATATGGCTCAGCCAACGCATGATGGCGGAATTGTACGGTGTAGAAATCAATACAATCAACGAACATATCAAAAAGATATATGCAGACAACGAATTGACGGCAGAGGCAACTATCCGGAATTTCCGAATAGTTCAAACCGAAGGCCGCCGCAAAGTAAGCCGTGAAGTGAAGCATTACAATCTCCAGATGATTATCGCGGTCGGATTCAAAGTAAAATTTGAAAAAACAACTCATTATCCTGTGTAAATATGGCAACCATCGATGTTAGGAACTTGGCATGCCCGGCTCCGTTAATCAAAACCAAACAAGCCTTGGACAAGGCGGAACCCGGTTCCACCTTGCAAATCGTAGGAAACGGGGCCATCCCGTCCAACAACCTGAAAAATTACCTGAACGAATTGGGTATCAATTACAAGGAAGTCCAGGTGGAAGAAGAATGGATTCTTTCCTTCGTGGTTCCGGAAATGGGTAAAACGGAGGTGGATGCCGGAAGCTTTTGCCCGACCGGCAACGCGGCCCCGGCTCAAGGGCAAACAGCTCCAACCAAAGGGGCCCCGGTTCCACCCCAAAACGCCCCCGGACAAAACCCGGAAGATTTCCAAAAGACAGGCCGGACTCCTTATATGGTCGTTCTCAAGTCCTTGAAAATGGGACAAGGGGAAGATGCCTTGGGCGGACTCCTGATGAAATCCTATGTGAACGTGCTGCCCGAACTGGAGCATCTCCCGCAGACCATCTGCATGTACAACGAAGGCGTCAAACTGGCCATCGAAGGTTCGCCGGTCCTGGAAGCCCTGCAAAAGTTGGAGGCCAAAGGGGTCAAAATCATCGTTTGCGGCACCTGCACGGAATACTATTCGGTCAGCGACAAGTTGAAAACGGGACAAATCAGCAACATGTTCCATATTGCCAACCTGATGGCTTCATGCCCGAAAGTGGTCTATCCTTGAGGTGGACGCGCGAAACCATTCAGGCACGGGAACGAAGCGGCATAGCAGCCCCGTACCTCGATAACGCAAATCCCGAAACATGAAACGCAAAGCTCTGTTCCAAGGGACCCGGTTCCTGATCCGGGCCGAGGAAATCGCCCTGCGGCAAGGTATCGAATGCCAGCTTAAAACCATCCTGGGACCTCCGGAATCGCCTTGCGGCATGAAATTGGTCTTCCAAGCCGGGGACGAAACACTTCTCCGGCAACGCTGGACGGAAGCCGGAATCGAATTCCGGATTGAAGACGATTAAGAAATGAAAACGAATTTTGACTTGCTTTCCACGAGCCAGACCGGTGGATGTTCGGCCAAGCTGCCCGCCGGGCTGCTGAACGATTTGCTCAGCGACATCCCGATGCTCAAAAACGAACGCGTTTTGGTGGATATCGAGACCCACGACGATGCCGGGGTTTACCTTTTGAATCCGGACACGGCCTTGATCGTGACCACCGATTTCTTCCCTCCCCTCTGCTCGGATGCCCGGACTTTCGGGAGGATTGCGGCTTGCAACGCCTTGAGCGATGTGTACGCGATGGGGGGAAAACCTTTGTTGAGCCTGAACCTGACGATGTTCCCTGCCGAGGGTATCCCGCTCGAAGTCCTGCACGACATCCTTTTGGGAGGCCAAGAAATGGTAAACGAGGCCGGAGCCTTCACGATGGGAGGACACACGATTGTGGATGCCGTTCCCAAATACGGGCTGGCCGTGGTCGGGACGGTGAAACCGGAAGAACTGGTGAGGAACGACCAAGCCGAAGCCGGGGATGTCTTGATTCTGACCAAACCTTTAGGCTGCGGGGTCGTGATTGCCGGGCACCGCTTAGGAATGGTATCGGAGGAAACCTATCAAAAGACCTTGCTACAAATGCAAAAATTGAACCGGCAAGGGGCGGAAACCATGCGGAAAAACCATGTACGTTGCGGTACGGACGTGACCGGCTTCGGTTTGGCCGGACATGCCTGCAAAATGGCCTTGGCCTCGAATTGCAGCTTGCATTTCCAAACCTCCGCCCTGCCCGTGCTGCCGGAAGTCATGGACCTCTTGAAAGCCGGATGCGTGCCGGGAGCCGCCTTCAAGAATTTGGATTTCGTGCGAGCCCATCTCCAAACGGCGGCAGGCCTTCCGGTGGAAAGGAAAATGCTTTGCTGCGATGCCCAGACCTCGGGCGGCCTTCTGATGTGCTTGAAACCGGACGTGGCCGAGGCGGCCTTGGACGAACTGCGGAAAGGGGATTTCCCCGAAGCGGCCATCGTGGGGAGCGTGCAGGAAGGCGAAGCCGGTGTCGTGTTCGAATAAACCCGTACTTACCATGACCGAAAGGGAAAAACTCAAAAACGGCCTGATGGCCAATATCCAGGATCCCGAATTGCAAAGCTTGCTACGACGGGCCAAGGCCCTCTTGCCCCGGTTCAACGCCTGTTACCTGCACGGCCCGGACTACGACCAGTTGCTACGGGAATTGGTTCCCGACATGGGAGAAGGCAGCGCTATCGCCCCGCCTTTCCATTGCGACTACGGGCTCAACATCCATATCGGAAAAGAGGTCTTCATCAATTACGATTGCGTATTCTTGGATGGAGCCGACATCCATATCGGAGACCATGTGCTGATAGGACCGCGTTGCCAATTGCTCACGCCCCAGCATCCTTTCGACTATCTGGAACGGAGGAAGCCTATCGAGGCGAGCCATGGTGTCCGCATCGGAGAGGATTGTTGGTTGGGTGGCGGTGTCATCGTCTGCCCCGGAGTAAGCATCGGGAAACGTTGCATCATCGGAGCCGGAAGCGTGGTCACCAAAGACATTCCTGACGACTGCACCGCCGTGGGTAACCCGGCCCGGATTGTGAAAAGGCATTGATTTTGCCAAAATCCCCGGCTTTGCCTATTTTTGCCTAACGGCGAATATAGCTTGGTCTCGGCATAGCTCGAACTTCGTTCGGCTCTGCGCTCGACTTTCGCTATATTTGTCCTATCGGTGAATATAGGATGCAGTCTGGCAATGTCAATCAAACAAGTTTGTTGCCATGCGCTCGACTTTCGCTATATTTGCCTAACGGCGAATATAGCTTGGTCTCGGCATAGCTCGAACTTCGTTCGGATCTGCGCTCGACTTTCGCTATATTTGTCCTATCGGCGGATATAGCTTGGTCTCGGCATAGCTCGAACTTCGTTCGGCTCTGCGCTCGACTTTCGCTATATTTGTCCTATCGGCGGATATAGCTTCTGCCAGCCTTCCCATAAAAGGCCAAGAATACGGTTGGGACTCCCGTCCCAAGTTCCATGCACATTAAAAAAAACACTCATAAAAAATGAAAAAAGTAATTGCCACGACCCATGCCCCGAAGGCCATCGGTCCTTACAGCCAGGCCATCGAAGCCGGCAACATGTTGTTCATCTCCGGCCAGATTCCTGTTGACCCCGCCACCGGAAAAGTAGTGGAAGGCGGTATCAGCGCCCAGACCGAACAATCGCTCAAGAACATCAAAGGCATCCTGGAAGAAGCCGGTTACACCTTCGACAATATCGTCAAATGCACCTGCCTTTTGAGCACGATGGACGACTTCGCCGCCATGAACGAAGTTTACGCCAAGTACTTCAGCACCAACCCGCCGGCTCGTGCCGCTTTCGCCGTCCAGAAATTGCCGATGGGCGTATTGGTTGAGATTGAAGCCATTGCCGTAAAATAAAGGCGGTTTGTCATAACGGGCAATCTGGCTTCACCGAAGACTGGCTGCACCTCGGCAGAGCTCAAACAAGTTTGGCTCTGCACTCGGTTTGCACAGTCTTTGCAGCGTTGCTTTCGAGTCTCGAACTCAGTCACGTACTTCAGTACGCTCCTTCGTTCTCGCTCTCAGCGCCTTGCATCTCGCCCATTCTGACAAACCACCGAAGGTGTCATGAGAATTTTATTTTGGATACACCTTCCGATTCGCACAAGTTGCCGGGACGGAGCTTTATCTATCTCTGCCCCGGCAACAAAAAAAATAGTCCCGGAAGTTCAAAACTTCCGTTTTTTACGTCCAGTTGTTTCCCCGCTTCGCCCTTTATCAAAGGCAAGCAACCCGACAACCGGCATCCTAAAAACACTCCCTGCCGCACTCCATGCGGCCTTTCCTAACCTTATTCCAGACCATGGAACACCATAGCTACATGCAGGCCCCTTCCGCCCTGAGCGAAGAAAAAGGCGTGGAACAACCTGCTACGGTCAATCCCAACTTCCCCGTCCGTCCCAGAACGAAGCACAAACGCCCGCAAAAGAGCGTGGAAGAATACGTCCAGCAAATCCGGGAGGGGAACCGGACCGTCCTCAGCCAAGCCATTACCCTGATTGAAAGCACCTTGCCATCCCATCAAGAAATGGCGCAGGAAATCATAGAACGCTGCCTGCCCTATTCGGGAAATTCCCTCCGGGTAGGCATCACCGGTGTGCCGGGTGCCGGGAAAAGCACCTTCATCGAAACCTTGGGGTCCCACCTGGCCCGCACCGGCAAGAAAGTGGCCGTCCTAGCCATCGACCCGAGCAGCGAACGCTCCAAGGGTAGCATCCTCGGCGACAAGACCCGCATGGAAGAACTTTCCCGTATGGAGAACGCCTTCATACGGCCTTCCCCCTCCGCCGGTTCCTTGGGAGGCGTGGCCCGCAAGACCCGAGAAACCATCATCCTGTGCGAAGCCGCCGGGTTCGACCATATCATCGTGGAAACCGTAGGCGTGGGTCAATCGGAAACCGAAGCCTACAACATGGTGGACTACTTCCTTTTGATTCAATTGGCCAACCTCGGGGACGAACTGCAAGGCATCAAGCGGGGCATCATGGAAATGGCCGACGGTATCGCGATAAACAAAGCCGACGGGGACTTCAAACCCAAGGCGGAACTTGCCAAACGCCAGCTCCTGAACGCCATACAACTTTTCCCACCCGCACCCTCCGGATGGTTTCCCACCGTGGAAACCTGCTCAGCCCGAAACAACGAAGGCATAGACCGGGTTTGGAACCATATCCTCGAATTCGAACAAGCCTGCAAGCAAAACGGCAGCTTTGAAAAAAGACGCAGGGAACAATTGGCCCGCATCGTGCGCAACAGCATCGAGACACATCTCCTGAACCACTTCTACCGTTATCCGGGCATGGAAGAAGCCTTGGACGGTACCAAGGAAAAAGTCTTGGGGCAAACCTTGAGCCCCTACAAGGCCGCTCAAACCCTGATTGACCGTTATTTCAAGGAATTGTCTTCGAATGAGACACTTCAAGATATTTCCTCGACAAAAAGCAAAGAACCCCATAAGGGGCACCCAAACGGAACCGATACCCCGAAGGGAGCCGACAGGCCGGCGGCAACAGGAAATCCAACCCCGCCCGCTTCCCCGGCAAACCCGGCGGCAAATGCTCCGGGAAACGCCAAGACCGGCAGCCCGGACCGGATTGCCCCCGACATCAAACTCTCGCCCCATCTCCTGAAATGGGCGCACCGCATCCCCCACTTCGATTCCGCCTTGGCGGTCGATGCCGCCTGCTCGGGAAATCCCGGAAAAATGGAATACCAAGGCGTCCAAGTCAAGAACGGGAAGGTAATCTTCAGGCAAGGCCCCTTCCCCGATGCCACCAACAACATCGGTGAATTCTTAGCCATCGTGCACGCCTTGAGCTTCCTCAACGCCCACGGCTTTCCCGACACCCCGGTTTATTCCGACTCGGTGACGGGAATGGCTTGGGTCAGGAACAAGAAAGCCAATACCAAAATCGCCCCTACAGCACGGAACAAAGCCCTTTTGGAACTGGTCCGGCGGGCCGAAAACTGGCTCAAGACCCATACCTACCGCAATCCTGTCCTCAAATGGGAAACCGAACGTTGGGGAGAAATCCCCGCCGATTTCGGCCGCAAAAAATAAAGACGCCATTGAAACGGAGAACCTTCTTCGTTTCGCACCCCACCCAAGCCGACCGGACTGGCGTATACGAACGGTCCGGCTCTCAGCCAAAGGACTCATATCCCAGACCTGGCAAGCCGGACAGATACGATGGCTTCCAAGGAGAAGCCTTTCCCGGCTGCCAAGCAGCAACTGGTACAAAAAACAATAAAACCAAAACCATGAATATCAACCGGCAAAGCGACTACCTCTTTGAAACAAGTTGGGAGGTATGCAACAAAGTGGGCGGCATCTACACCGTGGTCAGCACCAAGATGCCCTCCATGCAAAAAAGGTTCGGCGACCACTATTTCGCCCTCGGCCCCGATGTCTGGAAAGGCAAGGACAACCGGGACTTCGTGGAAGACACGAACCTGTACGCCGAATGGCGGAAATTTGCCGAAAGCAAAGGCGTTCACTTCCGCATCGGCCATTGGAACATGCCCGGGCAACCCATCGCCATCATGGTCGATTACCGTTCCCTGATTCCGCACAAGGACGACATCCTGGCCGAAGGCTGGCGGGACTACCGTTTGGACTCCATCTCCGGCCAATGGGACTACATCGAACCTCTCCTGTTCGGCTACGCGGCAGGACGGGTCATCCAAAGCTTCTACGAATACATGGTCTTCCCCCAGGAAAGGGTCTTCGCCCATTTCCACGAATGGATGACCGGGGCAGGCCTGCTCTACCTTAACAAGTACGTTCCCCAGGTGACGACCCTCTTCACCACCCACGCCACGGTACTGGGCCGCAGCATTGCCGGGAACGGGCTTCCGCTTTACAGCGAACTCAAGCGCTACGATGCCGACGAACTTTCCGGACGCTTCGGCATCCGGGCCAAATATTCCCTCGAAAAGATTTCCGCCCAGCATGCCGACTGCTTCACCGCCGTGAGCCAAATCACGAACCAAGAATGCGAAACCTTCTTGGGCAAATCCATCGACGTGCTGACACCCAACGGTTTCGATGAACACTTCGTGCCGGAAACCGGGGATTTTGAAGCCAAAAGAGCCGCTTCCCGCCAAAAGCTCCGGGATGTCGCCTCCCGCCTCTTGGGACAGGAGATCGGCGAAGACGCCCTTTTCCTAATCAATAGCGGTCGCTACGAATTCAAGAACAAAGGCATCGATATCTTCATCGACAGCCTGGCCATGCTCAACCACCAAAACGATTTGGACAAAACCCTCGTGGCCTGCATCGCCGTTCCCGCCGGACACGGTCCCGCCCGGACCGACCTCTCGACCAAAGAAGCCGGCAGAGAGTTCGAACAAACTTATTGCACACATTACCTGAACGATTCTGCAAACGACCCCATCCTGACCCGACTCAAACTGAGCGGGCTACAGAACCGGAAGGAAGACAAGGTGAAAGTCATCTTCGTGCCTTGCTACCTCGATGGGGAGGACGGGATTTTCAACCTCGGCTATTACGATTTCCTGATTGGTTTCGACGCCTCGGCCTTCCCGTCCTATTACGAACCTTGGGGCTATACGCCTTTGGAAAGCATCGCGTTCCAAATCCCGACCCTGACCACTTCCCTTTCCGGTTTCGGCCGTTGGGTCCAGGACATGCCGCAAAAGCCGCAAGGCGTGGCCGTGGTCGAACGGGACGACCTCAACGCCTCCGAAGTCGTGGAACAAACCGCCAAGCACCTCCTGCATTTCTGCCAGATGACGACCGAGGAGCGACAAGCCCTGCGCCAGGAAGCCGGACAGCTTTCCAAAGCTTTCCGCTGGGAGGAACTTTCGGCCTATTACGACAAAGCCTACGCAAAGGCGGCGGAAAAATGGGAAAAGACACCTTCCCTGCTCAGCAAATCCATGCCTTTAAGCCAGGAACAGCTTTCCCTTGCTTCCGGAAAAGGTCCGGATTGGCGCAAGATATTGGTCGTCTACCAACTTCCCGACAAACTCCGCAAACTCAAGGAACTGAGCAACAATCTTTGGTGGTGCTGGAACAGCCAGGCCCAAAAGCTTTGGCAGGACATCGATGCCCAAGCCTGGGAAAAATGCGGGCACAACCCCGTTTCCCTGCTTTCTTCGCTCAGCAGCCAGAAATTGCAACAGCTCCAAGAAAATCCAGACTTCCTTGAACAACTGGAACTGGTTTACCGGAACTTCCGGACCTACATGGACCAACCCAAGCCGGAAAACACACCCAAAGTGGCGTATTTCTGCATGGAATACGGTCTGCACGAAAGCCTCAAGATTTACTCGGGCGGCTTGGGAATTTTGGCGGGCGACTACCTGAAAGAGGCCAGCGACAAGAATGTGGACATGGTCGGCATCGGCCTGCTTTACCGTTACGGCTATTTTGAGCAACAAGTGGACGGGAACGGAAAACAAAAGGCCGTCTACGTGCCCCAGGTTTTCTCCAAACTCCCGCTTTTGCCGGTCCGGGACAAGGACGGCCAATGGCGGACCCTCCGGATTTCGTTGCCGGGGCGTGTCTTGGTGGCCAAAATCTGGCTCGTCCAGGTAGGACGTATCCCGCTCTATTTGCTGGATACCGATATCGAGGAGAACTCGGAAGGCGACCGCAGCATCACCCACCAGCTCTACGGGGGCAACTGGGAAAACCGCTTCAAACAGGAAATCCTTTTGGGCATAGGTGGTATCCGGGCCTTGCGCCAAATGGGCATCGAAGCCGATGTGTACCACTGCAACGAAGGCCACGGGGCTTTCACGCTCCTGGAACGCCTGCGCCATTACGTGGAGAACGAAGGAATGGGGTTCTGGCAAGCCAAGGAATTGGTCCGCCAGTCTTCCCTTTTCACGACCCATACGCCGGTTCCTGCCGGGCATGATGCCTTTGCGGAAGATATCGTGCGAACCTATTTCGGAGCCTGGGCCACACGCCTCCATATCTCGTGGCAAGACTTCATGGGCTTGGGCCGCATCAATGCCGAACATACCGGCGACAAATTTTCAATGAGCCACTTGGCCGTCAACCTCTCGGCAGGCGTGAACGGGGTGAGCCGGATCCACGGGGAAGTTTCCCGGCAGATGTTCGCCCCGCTTTACCCGGGCCTTTATCCGGACGAAGTGCCGGTAGGTTATGTCACCAACGGGGTCCATCTGGCAACCTGGGCGCATCCCGAATGGAAAGAACTCTTTGCCAAATATCTCGGAGAAAGCTTCCAGGAAGATGTTTCCAACCCTAAAGCCTGGGAAAAGATACGGAACGTGCCCGACACGGAAATCGCCGCCATCCGGAATCGCCGGCGCAGCGAGCTGGTTGCCTTTGTCAAGGAACGCCTGCAAGAAGAATGGCCCAAACGAGGCGAGAACCCGCAGAACCTGGTCAAGGCGCTCCACTCCCTGCGTCCCGACGTGCTGACCATCGGTTTCGCCCGCCGTTTCGCCACCTACAAACGGGCGCACCTCCTGTTCAAGAACCTGGAACGCCTCAGCCGTATCATCAACAATCCCGAAATGCCCGTGCAATTCATCTTTGCTGGCAAAGCCCACCCTGCCGATGAGGCCGGGCAGGCGCTCATCGCCCGGATTATGGAAATTTCGCGCAAGGAAGAATTCCTCGGCAAGGTTGTTTTCCTGGAGAACTACAATATCGATGTGGCCAAGCATCTTATCCAGGGCGTGGATGTCTGGATGAACACCCCGACCCGGCGGATGGAAGCCTCCGGGACCAGCGGGGAAAAGGCCGTCATGAACGGGGTGCTGAACTTCAGCGTCATGGATGGATGGTGGGCCGAGGGCTACCGGGAAGGAGCCGGCTGGGCCTTGAAAGAGGAACAAACCTACGACAATACCGAGTACCAGGATGCCTTGGATGCCGAAACCATCTACACCATGCTCGAAAACGAGGTCTGCCCCGATTTCCATGCCGGACACAAACCCGGGCAGAATCCCGTTTGGATCGAGCATATCCGCAAGAATTTCAGTCTGATTGCCCCGCATTACACCATGCGCCGCCAATTGGATGACTATTACAGCCAATATTACGACAAGTTGCACGAAAACACCCGGTTCTTGCAGGCTGACCACAGGAAAGTCCTCTCCGAATTAGGAAAATGGACCCTCCGTATCGCCTCTTCCTGGCCGGATGTACGGGCGGTCGCCTACCGTTGCCAGGATTCCACCAACGCCCCCTTGCAAATGGGCCAGGAATGCGTGTTCGAGGTGGACATCTTCCTTGCCGGACTGAAACCGGAGGAAATCGGGGTGGAAGTGGTCTTCGGTCACAAGGTCAACGACGAGGTGAAACAGCTTTCGCTTGTCAAATCCATGGAAGCGGGCGCTTTCAAGGACGGGGTAGCCACCTACACGGCCCGCTTGGTAATGGAAGGTCCGGGGGTTTACGACTATGCGTTCCGGATTTTCCCAAAGAACGGGATTTTTAGGGAGAGGATCGGGCTCCGGCTCATCAAATGGTGCTAACGGCGTGTCAGAACGGGTCATCTGGCTTCGCCGAAGACTGGCTGCAGCTCGGCAAAAACGATGCAAGTTGAAAGCCATAGCCGGACTTGCCCGGAAATAGCCGGAACGCGGCCCGTTTCCAATGCAATCAAAGCGCAAGCAAGCTTGATACTGCGCCCGGTTTGCACAGTCTTTGCTTCGTTGCTTTGGTATCACCGGAAACAAGCTCCGCCCCGGCCATACCCGCGTGGAGCGGGGAAACGCAACAGCGTGGAAAAAATTCCAAACAGCTTCTTAGCCCAACTCGGTCAAATTGCTTAAATTTGCCCGCTCTTTCACCAGGAAGGCTTTCCGCCTCTCCTGGAGAGAACGGGCAACGCCCTTTTGCCAAGGGCGGGCAACAGGCGCAGCCTCCCGGAAAGAGGCTGCACGGAAAGCAGAAAACAAACTCAACATCAATATCATTATGGAAGATTACAGGGGTAAGGACCGTGAAAAGGAGGAAGTTTTTTCCAAAGCCGTGAAAGCCGGAAAAAGGACCTATTTCATGGATGTCAAGGAAACGAAAGCCGGGGATTTGTATATCACCATCACGGAAAGCAAGCGGATTTTCGACGAGAACCTGAACAAATTCATATACGACAAGCACAAGATTTTCCTCTACAAGGAAGATTTTGAAAACTTCGTGACCGGGTTGCAACAAACCATCCGGTTCATCGAAACCGGGGAACTTCCTCCCGAAGAGCCTGAACATCAAGACTTCGAGATGCGTCAGGACGATATGGATTTCGACAATTTCGGAAACTAGGAGAAGCCAGTCCCCCTTCCGCCGTGCCACCGGACAAAACGAAGGTGTTTCCGGCCGAGGGGAATCGGACACGGAACGACTGCCGGGTTAACAAACCTGGCCTTATCCTGCATCCTAGGAACTTGTCGCCTCCTCATGATGGCATACCCCAATGCAAAACCACACACAATGAGTAATGTAATTTCTATCGCCAATCAAAAAGGAGGGGTAGGCAAGACAACCTCCGCCATCAACCTTTCCGCCGCCTTGGCGGCTTTGGACCAGAAGGTCCTTTTGATTGACGCCGATCCCCAGGCCAACGCCACCTCCGGCGTGGGAGTGAATCCCGACCATGTGAACGGAAGCCTGTACGAGTGCATGTTGGGGGATATGGAGCCGGAAAACGTGGTTCAAAACACCCGTATCAAGAACTTGGATTTGATTCCGTCCCATGTTGATTTGGTAGGGGCTGAAGTGGAAATGGTGAACCTGCCTAACCGCAACCACGTGCTGAGAAGCAAACTGAGCGAAATCCGCAAGAAATACGATTACATCGTCATCGATTGCGCCCCCTCCTTGGGCATCATCACGATGAACGCCCTGACGGCATCCGACTCGGCCATCATCCCCGTCCAATGCCAATACTACGCCTTGGAAGGCTTGACCAAGCTCCTCAACACGATACGGATTGTCCAAAGCCGTTTCAACCACGACTTGGATTTGGAGGGCATCTTGCTGACCATGTACGACGGACGAACCCGCCTGTCGAAGCAAGTGGTGGAAGAAGTCAGGACGCACTTTCTTGATTTGGCTTTCAATACATTGATTCACAGCAATATAAAGTTAGCCGAAGCGCCCAGTTACGGGATTTCCATCCTGGAACACGATATCAACAGTATCGGTTCCATCAATTATCTCAACTTGGCCAAGGAAGTCCTGCAAAGGGATGCCCGCAAAGCAGCCGCCCGCAACGAATCCGCCACCACGGATGCGGAAGGGACGGGAAAACCGCTTTAAATCACAATTCCGAATCACGCGCTTTAAAAGACGAAGATGACTGCCAAAAGACCTGCATTAGGAAGAGGTTTGGATGCCTTGTTGGGCGAAAACAAATCCGGCTCCCCCGTCCAGGGACACGAGAACGTCCCGCCTTCCCTCGACTCGGAAGAAGGCGTAATCGGAGCCATTGCCGCCATTCCCATCGACCAGATTGATGCCAACCCCTTCCAACCCCGTACCCAGTTCAATGACGAAAGGCTGGAAGAACTTTGCCAATCCATCCGGACCAACGGAGTAATCACCCCCATCACGGTCCGCAAGACGGGTGGACGTTACCAGCTCATTTCCGGGGAACGCCGGTTGCGGGCTTCCAAATTGGCAGGCTTGACGGAAATCCCGGCCTACATCCGGATGGCCAACGACAACCAGTCCTTGGAAATGGCCTTGATTGAAAACATCCAGAGAGAGGACTTGAACGCCATCGACGTGGCCCTTTCCTACCAAGCCTTGATGGATGCCTACAAGTATAACCAGGACGAACTCGGCAAACGGGTGGGAAAAGGCCGCAGCACCGTGACCAATTACCTCCGCTTGCTCAACCTCCCGGCTGTCATCCAGCTCTACCTGAAAGACAACAAAATCAGTATGGGACATGCCCGTTGCCTGGTGGGAATCGAAAACGAGGAACAGCAACTGGATCTGGCCCGGAAAGTCATCGAACAGGACTTGTCGGTCCGCCAGTTGGAAAACTCGATCCGCCAAAAGACCCCGGTTCAACCTCAAAAGAAAGAGACCGCCCCGGTTCCGGACTGGTTCCCCGAAGCACAACGACGCCTGTCCGAAAAACTCGCGCTCCCTGTCAGCCTCAAATCGAACAAAAAAGGAAAAGGCAGCATAGTCATCGACTTTTCGTCCGAGGAAGAGCTCCAAAAGATTTTTTCCCTCTTGAATGAATAATGGATAGGAACCGTTCTTGGATCATACGGGTTGCCGGATGCCTGTGCAGCCTCTTTTTCCTTGTCGTCCAAGGACGGGCCCAATATACGCCCAAGGAATCCCTCCCAAAAGGGGATTTCTTGGCTTATGTCCAACAGGAAAACGGGAATTCGACCCCGCTTTCCTTCCAAGTCTTTTCCCCTCGCAACTCGAACGCTTTTCCGGGAGATTACCGTTTTCCCGAGGTTTCTGAACATTTCACGCCTGTTTCCAAAGATTTCAAGTTCGGAACGGATGCTTTCGCCTCCCCTTCCAACCTGCAATCTTTTTTTGCCAAAAAGCCCAAGCGGGATACCGTCCTCTTCGAGGCTTCGCCGGGGGTGGACCGCAAACTGCTGACCTTCCAGCAACGGAACTCGGGGGCTTTCAAACGCAAGAAAAAAGGAGGGCTGAAAGATCCCGGCATGGCAGCCCTGTGCTCGGCGGTCGTTCCCGGCTTGGGACAGATTTACAACGGGCAATGGTACAAGACACCCGTCCTCTACGCCGGTATCGGAGTCCTGGTTTACTTTACCGACCAGATGGTCAGCAACCGCAATATCTATCAGCGCGAAATCAAGGCAAGGACGGATTCCACCGGCAACTACAACCCAGACCTGACAAGCTATTCCTTGAGCGAAGTTTTGGAATTGCGCAACTATTACGAACACAATTTCGAACTCTGCCTCATCATCGCCGGAGCCGTGTACCTGCTCAACATCGTGGATGCCATCGTGTACGCCCACCTTTCCTCTTTCAACGTCTCGCCCGACCTCTCCCTTTCCATAAAGCCCTATGCCCGGACCAATTTCCACGTACGCAACGGATTGCCTTTGGATGCCGGCATACGGGTCTGCCTGACCCTCAAATGAGGGGCGGACCCGGTACAGGGAAAAACAAGGAGGCCTTCCGGGATTTACGGCACCACACAGGGCTGCCGGATTTCCCGGGATATAGATTTTGACACGAATTCCAATAGCGATATTGAACGATGAAGCCTTTGAAAATACTCTTGATCGGTTACGGGAAAATGGGAAAAGAAGTGGAACGAATGGCCTTGGAACGCGGACATGGCATTATCGGTATCCTTGACAAGGAAGAAGACTGGCAACGGCATCCCGGATACCTCTTCCAAGCGGACGTGGCCATCGACTTTTCCATCCCGGCTTCCGCCCCGGCCAATATCGGACGTTGCTTCGAGGCCCGTTTGCCCATCGTGGTCGGGACAACGGGTTGGGACAAGGAAATGCCGGCCATCCGGAAACGCTGCATCGAAGGCGGGCACGCCTTGTTCACGGCTTCCAACTTCTGCATCGGCATCCATGTCTTCTTGGCTGCCGCCCGTACCATGGCCTCCCTTTTGGATACGCAGGACGACTACCACGCCCGTATCGAGGAAGTCCACCATATCCACAAGCTCGACAAACCCAGCGGAACGGCTGTCACCTTGGCCCGCCAAGTCCTGGAAGCCTCCCCTCGCTACAAGGATTGGATATTGACCACGGAAAACGGATCCGGGACGGAGAAACAGGCTCCAACAGGGATAAATAACTCCCAAGAGGGAATCCTCCCGGTTTCCGCCTTCCGCGAAGGAGAAATCTTCGGCATACACCGTCTCTTTTTCGATTCGGAAACGGACTGCATCAGTTTGACCCACCAAGCCAAATCCCGGAGAGGCTTCGCCTTGGGTGCCGTCAAAGCCGCCGAATGGCTCCCCGGAAAAACCGGCCTCTTCGGAATGCAGGATTTGTTAGGATTCTAAATCTCCGCCATGACTTTCAAAAAAATGAAAACATACCTCGGCGGCCTCGTGGCTGCCTTGCTCCTAGGGACAAGTGCCATAGGCCAGAATCCGGTCCCGCAGGGTATCCCTTATCCGGAAAAGGCCGATTTGTACTCGGAAGAAATCAACCAGATTGTAGCCCGGATGTCGGTTGAGGACATGGCCGCCCAGACCATGATCCTACGTTCCAAAGCCAAGCCCGAACCCGGCTACGTGGCCGATATGCAACGTCTGCTTTCAAAATACGACTTCGGCGGGATTTGCTTCTTTGCCGGACAAACCCCCGACATGCTCCAACTGCAAAAAGCCTACCGGGAAGCTTCCCGGCTACCTTTGCTGATGAGCATAGACGGGGAATTCGGCGCAGGCATGCGCATGACCGACATTCCCAAATTCCCCCGGCAGCAAGTCCTCGGTGCGGTTTCGGACGAATCCCTCGTCTTCGAGGCTGGCAGGCAAGTAGGACGCCAATGCCGCCTGCTCGGCCTGCAATGGAATTTCCTGCCGGTGGCCGATGTGAACAACAACCCGGACAACCCGGTCATCAACACCCGCTCTTTCGGGGAAGAGGCGGACCGGGTGGCCCGTTTGGCCGGTCTTTATTTGCAAGGACTTCAAAGCCAGGGTGTCATGGGTTCGGCCAAACATTTCCCGGGGCATGGAGATACCGAAACCGACTCGCACGAGGCCCTACCCCTTATCCGGCATGACCGCCGGACCATGGACAGCATCCATCTGCTGCCTTTCAAGGAATTGATAAAACAAGGCGTGGAAAGCATCATGGTGGCCCACCTCGACCTGCCCGCCTACGACAGCAGCGGGCTGCCGTCCTCGCTCAGTCCCGCCGTCGTGACCGGCTTGCTTCGCGAAGAACTGGGATACAAGGGCCTTATCGTGACCGACGGCCTGGAAATGGCCGGGGTCCGCAACGCCATAAACGACTTGCCCCAAGCAAAAAGCATCGGGACCAGCATGGTCGAAGTCCAAGCCTTGGTGGCCGGTTGCGACGTACTGCTGCTGCCCGTGGACCCGCAAGCCGCCGTACAAGCTATTGCCAAAGCCGTCAAACGGGGCATCCTGTCCAAAAGCCGCTTGGAGGAAGCCTGCCGCCGGGTCCTTTACTACAAATTGGCCCAGAACAAACAAACCGACTACCAGAAATACCCTTCCGAAGCAGCTTTGGAAAACACCAAGGCTTTCCTGCGCGACTCGATTCTGACCCGCCAATCCGGACAAATCCGGCAAGCCATTTACGACCAAGGCGTGACCTTGGTTGAAAACTTCAACCGGCTTCTGCCGCTGCCGGCTTTCAGCTATCCCCGTAAAACCTGCATCAACATCGGATACGGCAAGCCGGACGAGTTTTCCCGGCGGACCAGCCGCTATGATGCGGACATCCGTCACCTCTACATAGACCGGGATTTCGAGTTCGAACAAACGTTCACGCCTGCTTTCCGACAGATTCTGGCCGAAAGCGACCTGATCATGGTCAGCATCACCAACACCAACTACACGCCCTCCCGGAATTACGGTATCACGCCCCAAAGCGTGCGCCTGGTCGACAGCTTGCAAAATTTCGGCAAACCCGTGGTCCTGGTAGTGTTCGCCCCGCCTTATGCGCTCGAAGCGTTTTATGAAATGCCGCGTATCCAGGCCATCCTTTGCGGCTACCAGGAAGTCAAGGAAAGCCAGATTGCCTGCGCCGACATCGTGTTCGGGACCTTGGGTGCCACGGGCAGGCTGCCGGTCAGCATCGCCAAATTCTGGCCAGCCGGGCACGGCATAAGAACTTATTCTTCCCGTTTCGGTGAACGCACGGCGGAAGAAGCCGGGTTGGACCCTGCCGTTTTCCAGCGTATCGATTCCTTGGTCCAGGCCGGTATCGACCAAGGTGCCTATCCCGGTTGCCAGGTCTTCATCGCAAAAAAGGGCTTCGTGGTCTACGACAAATGTTTCGGGCACGAGACCTATGACAGCAACGCCCCGGAGGTGGAACCCGAAAGCCTTTACGACATCGCTTCCCTGACTAAAATCATGGCGACCACCTTGGCATACATGCGTTTGTATGAAGAGGGAAAATACCATTTGGACGATGAAATCGCGAACGTCCTGCCTCGTCTGCGGCGGAGCAATAAAAAGCACATCACCTTCCGGCAATTGCTTTCCCACCAGTCCGGTCTCAAATCCTACATCCCCTACGTGGACCTGAACAAGCCCGAATGGAAAGGGAAACCAGTCTTCGACTCGGCCTTCTCGGAGGAATACCCCCTGCAAGTGGCCGACAGCCTGTTCCTGCAAAAGGATTACAAAATGCATATCCGGGAGCTGATTGATGAAAGCCCGGTCAATGCCCGCCGCCCTTATGTCTACAGCGACCTGGGCTTCTACTACCTGAACGAGGCCCTGCCCTACCTGGCCGATACCACGCTCGAAGCCTATGTGGAAGAAAACTTCTACCGCTTCCTCGGACTGAAGAACCTGGGCTTCCATCCCCTGGAACGTTTCCCGGCATCCCGGATCATGCCTACCGAAAACGACCGAAGCCTGAGGCACCGGCAAATCCGGGGCTTCGTGCACGACCCTTTGATTGCCCTCCTGGGTGGTGCCGGCGGCTCGGCCGGATTGTTCTCCAACGCCCGCGACGTGGCGGTCATCTGCCAAATGCTGCTCCAAGGCGGGGAATATGCCGGCATACAGTATTTCAACCCGGGAACCGTCAAGATGTTCACTTCTTCGGATTTCAGCCCGGAGGACAACCGCCGGGGCGGTGGCTTCGACAAACCGCCCGCCGACACCTGCCAGCCTTCTCCCACGGCTCCTTCGGCCTCGCTTTCCAGCTTTGGGCATAGCGGTTTCACCGGCACCTATTGCTGGGTGGATCCCGAATACCAATTGGTCTATGTCTTCCTGTCGAACCGGGTCTACCCGTCGGCGGAAAACAAGTTGCTGATCCAATCCGGCATACGGACCCGGATCCAGGAATATCTTTACCAAGCCGACCGGGAGAACCAAGCGGTAGCAAGGGAACAGCCCCGGAAATCCCCTTGGAAAGAAGATTAAATTTAGTACTTTTGCCCGCCTTTGGGAAACAACTTCTGGCCGATGAGCAAAAAAACGGCCTGTTTTTTTGATTCTCAAGAAAAAAAAATTCATCAACATGACAACACATATGCAAAACGATGCAGATTGGAAAGTCAAATTGGGACTTGCCGAAATGCTGAAGAACGGGGTCATCATGGACGTGACCAACGTGGAACAAGCCAAAATCGCCGAAGATGCCGGTGCCATTGCCGTCATGGCCTTGGAACGTGTTCCTTCGGACATCCGGGCCCAAGGCGGGGTTGCCCGCATGAGCGATCCGAAGATGATTATGGAAATCAAACAGGCGGTCAGCATCCCGGTTATGGCAAAATGCCGTATCGGACACTTCGCCGAAGCCCAGATTCTTCAAGCCCTCGGAATCGATTTCATCGATGAAAGCGAAGTCTTGACGCCCGCCGATGACGAATTCCATATCAACAAGCACGACTTCAAGATTCCTTTCGTCTGCGGATGCCGCAACTTAGGGGAAGCCCTGCGCCGCATCGGGGAAGGTGCCGCCTTGATTCGTACCAAGGGGGAAGCCGGTACCGGCAATATCGTGGAAGCTGTCCGCCATATGCGTGCGTTGATGGCTGGAATCCACCGCCTGCAAGCCTGCGGCAAGGAAGAGCTCATGACGGAAGCCAAGAACCTCGGTGCACCTTACGACCTGGTATGCTACGTGGCTGAACACGGCAAACTGCCGGTTCCCAATTTCTCCGCCGGTGGCGTAGCCACGCCTGCCGATGCGGCTTTGATGCGCCAACTGGGTGCCGAATCGGTTTTCGTAGGTTCGGGCATCTTCAAGTCGAGCAACCCGAAAAAAGTGGCCAAAGCCATCGTGGAAGCCACGACCAACTACATGGATGCCGGCAAATTGGCCAAATTGTCCGAAGACCTCGGCGAACCCATGCACGGTATCGATGTCCGCCAATTGGATGAAAAACATCTTTTTGCCAACCGGGGTTGGTAAAGTGTTGCCAATAGTTCCATTCTGACACAGCTTCACTCCGGCGGTGTGTCCCAATGGGTGCCGAATCTCTTGACAGACGTGAAATCCCCGTTCCGACACACCGCTCTGGTTTCTTCCAGAAACCCAGAAAAAAAACAGTTTTCCAAAAGATCCTCTCTTCCATGAAAACCATTGGAATCTTAGGCATACAAGGTGCCATCGAGGAACACGAATCTTCCTTGCAGAAAATCGGATGCAAGACCCTTTGGGTCAAGGAAGCCTCCGACCTGACCCGTATCGACGGCATCATCCTTCCCGGCGGGGAAAGTACCTCGATGGGGAAACAGCTGGTCTGGTCGGGCCTGATGGAACCTTTGCGCCAAAGCATCGCCCAAGGCCTGCCGGTCTTCGGGACCTGCGCAGGCATGATTCTGCTGGCAAAGGAACTGGATGGCAACAACGCCCAAAGCCGTATCGGTCTCATGGACATCCTGGTAAGACGGAACGCCTACGGTTCCCAGTTGGACAGCTTTGTCACGGAACTGGAAGTGAAAGGCTTCGCCCAACCCCTGCCGGCGGTTTTCATCCGGGCACCCCGTATCGAAAGTTGCGGGAACGGGGTCGAAACCTTGGCTTCCCACCAAGGCCATCCTGTCCTGGTTCGCCAAGCCAAGATGCTGGCGGCCAGCTTCCACCCGGAATTGACCGACAACACCGAATTGCACCGCTACTTCACCGAAATGATTTAACTGTCATGTTCAACCGACGATTCATCCGAGAAAAAACCGTGCAAGCCTACTACGGTTATGTCCAAGGGGGTGCCGAATCGGCCGTGGTTTGCCAAAAGAACCTGCTGGCGGGCCTCGACCAGACGGCAGCCCTGTATTACCTGCAAATCGCTTTCCTGATTTCGCTTTCGGAATACGCCGAAGAAAAGTACCAAGGGGCGATGGAACGCAAACGGGTCCCTGAAAAAGCGTTGGAAGGGCTCCGCCTGATGGCCCGCAACATCGCCATCGACCACTTGAAAAAGGACACGAACTACCTCCTCAACATCGACAGTTACAAATTCAATTGGAAGGACCGCCAAGCCGACTTGGTTTCCGCTGTCTTTGCCGAACTTTTCTCGCTCCAGGACGGGAATTCGGTCGCCAACACGGTCTTGGAAAACCTCAAGGCCGAAAAAGCGGAAGCCGTTTCCCCCGCTTCCCCGGAAGAAACGGCATTCGAGTTCCACCGGGCCTTCCTGCGCAAGCTCTACAAACGGAAAATCGGCTTGAATCCCATCCTGCGTTCCTATTGCGAGGAACGCTCCCTGTTTTGGGAATCGGATTATGAAAGTGCCGTTTTCTGGGTCTTTTCCACCATCTCGCAAATGAGCCCCGAACGGAACAACAACGTGGATCCAGGCTGGTCTCCCAACGACGAGGCGGTCGTCTTCGGCAAAACCTTGCTCGAAAAGACCCTCTTGCACCAAGACGAATACAACCAATACATCTATTCCCGGCTCCAGAACTGGAAACCGGAACGTCTGGGCGTGACAGAACGGGTCCTGCTCTGCATGGCCGTCAGCGAACTGGTCAATTTCCCGTCGATTCCGGTCAAAGTCACGCTGAACGAGTACATCGAATTGGGCAAGCGGTTCTGCCTTCCCGAAAGCGCGTCCTTCATCAACGGTGTGCTCAACAAGATTGTCGTGGACCTGCAATCGGAAAAGAAAATCCTCAAAAGCGGGCGGGGGCTAATCGGATAGGAAAGCGGCTGACAGCACAAAGCCTGCCGGGATTTGGCAGATAGACTTTTCCCTTTTATCTTTGTTGTTTCATTTTAAATTTTTATAAACGACATGAACTTTTTGAACCTGCTTCTGCAAACCAGCCAAACCCCTAAAAACGCTGCTTTGCAACAAATCTTGTTGATTGTTGTCATCCTGGTCATTTTCTATTTCTTCATGATCCGTCCGCAAATGAAACGGAGCAAAGAACAGAAGAAATTCCGCGACAGCCTCCAGAAAGGCCAACGGGTTGTCACCATCGGCGGTATCCATGGGAAAATCGTCGATATCCAGGAAAACACGGTATCCATCGAAGTAGAAGACGGTAGCCGCCTGCGCATGGAAAAGAGCGCCATCGCTTCGAACATCGGAGACCAAATCCCGAACAACCAATAAAAAAATCCAAGCCAGACAAACACCTGTCTTGGATTTTGACCGGCTGTGTCAAAATAAGACTTTCAACAACTTTTCGGCGGTGCGTCAGAATGGGTGGATTCTACCCATTATCACGCACCGCCCTTTTTTAATATGCTCAGAATCGGACTCACAGGCAGCATCGGTAGCGGGAAATCCACCGTGGCCCGCGTTTTCAAAACCTTGGGCATCCCTGTTTACGATGCGGATGCCGAAGCGAAACGTATCTCGGCCCGAACGGAAGTCAAAAGGGAAATAGCGGAATGTTTCGGGGAGGAAGCCGCCGACGACAAGAAAGTACTGGCTTCGATTGTGTTCGGGAATCCCGAAGCTTTGGAGAAGCTCAACCGAATCGTCCATCCTTTGGTCTTCGAGGACAGCCGCCAATGGTTCCAAAGCTTATCGGAAAGAAGCGGGGATGGAATCCGGCCCGGAGTCCCACCCTACGCTATCGTGGAATCGGCCATCCTCTTCGATTGCGGCATGGCCCCGATGTTCGAGTCCGTAATCGACGTGGAAGCGCCTTTGGAAGAGCAAATCGCCCGCAGCCAGGCACGGGACCACAGCAGCCGGGAAGCCGTCCTTTCCCGATTGGAGAAACAGATGGACGCCCGGGAACGCATGGCAAAATCCGATTTCGTGATTCATAACGGCAAGCAGGACTGTCTCCTAGCTCAAATCTTGGAAATCGACCGCGTCCTGCGCGAAAAAGGGAATCCGGTTCAAGGCAAATAGACCGCGCCCCCGATACTGTCGCGGCAGGCCCCGGTCACGGAACGAAGGCAATTGGTTTCGCCCCTCATCCGCAGCACGCCCATGAAAGCGAAAATCAAGGCTTCCTTGTACTCGACAATCTGGCGCGGAACCGGTGTCAACTCCAAACCCGAAAGGCTCGCAATCCGTTCCCGAAGATAAAGGTTCATGGCACCTCCCCCGCTTAGCAAAAGACTCCGCTTGGCAGGGAAACGACGGCAAACCCTCGCAATCTGGGAAGCGATATGTTCCGTCACCGTATGGAGCAAATCCTCGGTTTCCGCCTGTCCATAACCCGAAAAAACCGGCCAAAAACAGGCATCCATCCATTCAAAACCCAAAGACTTGGGCTTCAAAGTTTGGTAGAATTCCAAAGCATCCAGTTTTTCCAAAAGCCCCGGCAACAGGTGTCCGGAAGCCGCCAAGGCCCCGTCCCTATCGAAAGGCAGTCCCTCGCGCCGCGCCAAACGGTTCAAGGCAAGATTACAAGGAGAAATATCGAAGGCAATCCGCTTCCCCTTTTCCTCGTAGGAAATATTGGAAATCCCGCCCAAATTCAAGCAAAAATCGTACTCAGGAAACAAAAGGGCATCCCCGATCGGGACCAAAGGGGCACCCTGCCCTCCCAATGCCACATCGGTATTGCGGAAACGGTTCACGACAGGTAGACCGCATTCCACGGCGATAGCCGCCCCGTCTCCGATTTGAAGCGTCAGCCCCCGGTCAGGTTGATGAAAGACCGTATGGCCGTGGACCGCAACGAAATCCACCTTCAAAGCCCGTCTTTCCACAAACTCCCGAATCCGGCAACCCGTGTAATGGCCGTACTCCACGTCCAAAAGAGATATTTCCAGACCACTCATTTCCAAGGTAGAAGCCAAGGAATCCCGCAAAGGTGCCGGATAAGGAATCGTTTCGGCATCCCCCATCCTGTAAGTCCATTTCCCAGACGGGGAGCGTTCGAACTCCACATGCAAGATATCCAAACCATCGAGCGAAGTCCCCGACATCAGGCCCAAAACCGAATAATGCGCCTTCCCGGTTCCCGGAACAATGCCCGCTTCCGGAAAATTTCCCGGATTTTCCAAGTTTCCCATCCTTTCGTTTCCCATCAGTCCAATCCTTTCACATGCGGTTTCCCGGCAATGAAATCCTTCAAATAAAAGGGCTCGAAATAAGCCACATCAACAAACTTCCCCTCGGCGAAACGGTGGGCGGACAAGGACGGCATGTAGCGCGCACTGGGCCGGATATCCTCATAAAAATACATCCGGGGCAGCTGGAGCACCGGGCGGCATTTGGCGCAGGCATCCCCGGCAAAGAAAAAGGGCCGTTCCAAGCCGTATCCCGCAAAAGAACCCTCTTGGATGATTTCAGCTTCCACCTTGCGCAATTCCCGGCATCGGGCATCGTACAAAGCCGAATAGACCTCCATGCGCCCGGCATCGGTCATGGCACAGAAGATGGCCTCCGGACTGGAAAGCCCTTCGACCTCCGCTCTCCGTCTAGCTTCCCAAGCCATGGCTTGCAAGGGACTCACGGCCAACAAAGGCTTCCCTATGCCATAAGCCAAACCCTTGGCGGTCGCCACCCCGATACGCAAACCCGTATAGGAGCCCGGGCCCTCGCCCACGGCCACGGCATCGAGTTCCTCCACCTGCTTTCCGGCTTCTTCGAGCACTTCCTGCACGAAAACCGTCATCTTGGCCGCATGGTCGTTACCGGCCCCGCTTTCCCGGCATGCCAGAATCTTCTCGTCTTGGCTCAACACTACCGAACAATTCCGTGTCGAGCTTTCCAAATTCAATATCAAAGCCATACACTTGATTTTTTGAAAAGGGAACCTTCCAAGAGCCTCGCAGCTCCCGACGGTTTCCAAACCAGGAACCCGGACAAAGGAAAACCGGCCCCATGCAGCCTTCTGCACAGGACCGGTTCCCCGGTATCCCGGTTTCCCGCCTGAAAAACGGTAAAATTACGAAACTCTTCCGGATTTCCGGCGCGGTATCAAAATAAAGCTCTTCATGGCATCCCCGGCGAAGCCAAAGCCCCGAATAAGTCGAGCGCCATGTCAAGCAGTTCCCCTTGCTTGGACATGACCGAGACGGAGGGGCTTCGGCGTAGCCCACCTTGCTTGAGCTCCCCGGAGGTGCGTCAGAATGGGTGAGATGCGAGGCGCTGAGAGCGAGAACGAAAGAGCGTACTGAAGTACGTGACTGAGTTCGAGTCTCGAAAGCAACGAAGCAGATTACCCATTATCACGCACCTCCATTATTTTTCCCGCTCCACCGTATGCAAGAGCTTCCCATTCTTATCCAACATGTAGAGACACATCCGATCCTTGTCCACCGAAATCAGCGAGAACCCCGTTTCGGAACTGCAAAAGCGCGTTCCCTCGATGGGTTCCACCGGACGGCTCAAAGAAGCCGAGGAGTTGACCACGTAGTCGATGGAACTCCCCTTCATCCGGATATGCTGGAAGTTATGGATATGGCCGCAAAGGTACATGTCCACGTTCCCATGCTTGCGCAAAATCTTGTCCACCCGAGCCTGCATATCGGCGCGTTCCGACTCGTTCTTGTCCGTCTGGGCGTAAATCGGATGATGGCCCACGACCAAAACCCAATCGGCCTCGACCGCCCCCAAAACCGAATCCATCCAGATTAATTGCCTTTCCATGTCTTGCTTGGCCGCATCGGGATACTTTTCATGGTCCTCCCGGTACTTGTCCAAAAGCGGGGAAGTGTCGATCATCAGCACGCAAACCGTGATGCCGTCATCCTCTATCATCTTGACATAATAACGGGCCGGGACATTCCAACGCGCACTCCGCTCGCTGTAATCCAAGACCGCCTGCGTATTGCCTCGGTATTCATGGTTTCCCAAAATGGCATACCAAGGAATCATCAGCTCCGGATGCTTGTAAATCCATTCGTAATTCGTCAGCCAAAGCGGGTCGTCCACGCTCCGGACCCCTTCGAAATGATGCACGTCCCCGGCCGCCAGGACACATTCGATGCCGACCGTTTCCGCCATCACGCCCAAGGTTTCGGCAATCAATTTCTGGTCATAATATCCATTACGGCCCAAATCGTTGACCAAATAGAAATTAAGCCCTTTCTCCAAGTTTTTCCATTCCTGCGGTGTCTGCGCCTGGCTTCCTGCGAAACAAAACAGGGTCACAACCGCCAAAACAATCCTTTTCATCGTCTTTTTCATGTTTATCATTCATCTTGAACCTATTCCAAACGGCAAGCCCGCCAGAGGCAGTCCCGCGTTCCAAAACGCCCGCCGCCCGCTTCGCCAGGCTTGCCGTGGAACAATCCGGCTTAAAAATTCAGTTTCAAACCGGCATTGAACCTCATCCCGTAAAACTCCGCCTGCATCGTCCTCTCCTTGCGGCCTTGGTAATAACGCAGGGGCTGGTTGAGCAGGTTGGTGGCCTCGGCATAGATGGTCCATTTGAAATCCTTGCCAAAGGTATAGCTGGCGTTCAAATCCAGATAGTTCACTGCATCGTAATAGCGATCCAATTCGGCATGTTCCCCCATTTCATCGATGAAAGAGGAGGCGTAGTTGTACGAAAGGCGCAAATGGAAACCTTTCAACTCGAAATACAAAGAGGCATTGGCGGTATGGGCCGGCGAACCGGGCAAGCGGAGCCCCTGTTCGTTTTCACGACCTTCGAAATTGAAATTCTGCACGTTGGAGTAAGTGTAGGTATAGTTCCCGTAAATCCCCAAACACTTCAAGGCCGGGGTGATGAAACCCAAGTCACGCTGCAAAGTCACTTCCACACCCAGCAAATCGGCATCCCCCGCGTTGACAGGCTGCACAATCTGGTCGAAATCCGCGAACACACCGGGCGCGTATTCGTATTCCCCGCTGATACGCTGGTCCACGATGAAGTCGTTGATCCGCTTGTAGAAAATACCGGCGGAAACCAGCCCCACGCTTTCAAAGAAATAGTCGATGCTGGCATCGAAATTGTACGAAAGGCTCGGAGTCAAATCCGGATTTCCCAGATTGAGTTCCATATCATGCAAATTGATATGTGTGCTGGGAACCAAGGCCGAATAACGGGGGCGAGCCAAGGTTTCGGTGAACGAGGCGCGGAACTGGAGACGGTCGCTGATGTCGAAACGGTACAAGACGCTCGGCAACCAGTTGAAATAGCGGTGACGTTCGCGCCCGGTGGGAACCAAACTTTCTTCTTCCTCGGCATCGATGTTCCAATTGTAACCTTGGTAGGCCAAGTTCGTGGCCTCCATGCGCAAGCCCACAACCAATTGATGGCGGGGACCGAAATTCTGGTCGAAACGGACGTAGGCCGAACTAACGTGTTCCTCGGCATCGAAGTTCCCGGAGGATTCCTCCAAGACCTGTTCCCCTTCCATGTCCGACAAGCGCAAACTGCCCAGATAGGCGTTGCTGACGAAATCCGTAGACGGATAATACCCGTCCGGCATATAGCCTTCGCGGATTTGTTCCACCAAAGCCGCCGACCAGGACGAACCGTAAAGTTCCTCGAAGGCCCCTGCATAGTCATATACTGTTATTTCCTTGTGCTTGGTCTTGGTCACATGCTTGGCTCCGAATTTGAGTTTGTTGCTGAACCGCCCCTTGACCAAATCCAGGCTGAAATCGATATGCCCTTTGATATCGTTCTCGTAGATATTCTGGTCGGACTCGGTCAGTTGGTCCACTTCCCATTCCCCTTCCCGCAAATGAGCCGGGTTGCTGATATAGGGGAAACGGGTTCCCGGATTCACAATATCGAAGTTCAGACCTTCCTGCTTGAGGTTGAAATAACGTTCATGGGGTCGATCCTCGCTCGCCCTTGACCAGGAAGCCCCCCAGTCAAAATCCAGACGCTTGGCAATCAAATGTTCCCCACCCAAGGACAAATCCATGGTCTGCTGGAGTTCCAAACGGGCGTTACGTTCGGCAGGGGAACCGCCCTTGGTTTCCACCTCGGCGGACATATCTTCGGGCGAATCCAAATCCTTGAACGAAATCCGGTAACGGTTTTCCCAGTCGTGGCGACGGTTGTAAATCCCTTTGAACGTCAACTTGTTGTTTTCATTGATATCGTAATCCAAAGACAAAGAGTAGCTTTGGCGTTGGCGGGTCACGTAATACTGCCGGGTCTCGGCATCGGTCAGGAAGACTTCCCCGCTTTCCTCGTCCCGGTCATATTCGAATTCCACATCGTCCGAACCGATGGGGGCGTTCTGGTAAGAAGCCGCCACCATGATGCCGAACTTGTCCTTGAAGAAACGGTCTCCATAGGACA
Source organism: uncultured Bacteroidales bacterium (assembly GCA_944321885.1). Taxonomy (GTDB): domain Bacteria; phylum Bacteroidota; class Bacteroidia; order Bacteroidales; family P3; genus Pullibacteroides. The sequence goes on from CALUNB010000001.1 coordinate 111,134, forward strand.
AGCCCAGGTTCAGCTGCGCCTTGTCGCTGACCATGTTATAACCGCTTCCCACCGTGGCCGAGAACGTCCTCCGGTAGGGACTTCCCTTGGTCACCAAGTTGATGGACCCCCCGATGGCATCGGCATCCATATCGGATGTCACCACCTTGTTCACCTCGATGGTCTGGATCATGTCGGAAGGAATCAGGTCCAACTGCACGTTCCGGATGTCCCCTTCCGCCGAAGGAAGACGGTTCCCGTTGATGGTCACCGAACTGAGGTCGGCGGACGTACCCCGGACCTGGCCGAAACGGGCCTCGCCTTGGTCGTATTGCACATTGATACCGCTAATCCGTTTCAAGGCATCCCCGATATTGGCATCCGGGAACTTCCCGATTTGGTCGGAAGAAACCACGTCCACGACGCCCATCGCATTCTTTTGGGCGTTCAAGGCCCGGCGCTGCCCTTTGAAGGCTCCCACGACCGACACTTCCTTCAATTCCACCCCTTCGTGCAGGACAATGTCCAAACCCGTGGTTTTCCCGGCTTCCACCGAAACGCTGATTTCCCGGCTCGCATACCCTACATAGGTCACTTGCAGGACATAGGTACCGGGAAGCAGGTTCGCCAACGTATAAAAGCCCTCCACATCGCTCACGGTACCTTCTTCCAAAGATGGAATCCAAATGGAAGCACCGGGAAGGGTGTGTTCCGCCTCGTCCACGACACGGCCCCGGATGGCTCCCGACTTGGCCGAAACAACCGCCTCTTCTTCCGCACCCATCGCCCTGGCAGGGAAAACCAAGGTGGAAACAAAGGCGGAAAGGCAAAGAAATGTCTTCAAAATCTTGTTCATGATTTTTTTACGTTTTTTTTCCTTTGGTAAATGAAAGAATTTCCAGGGGCAAAAGTCCGGCTTTAAAGTTTCCTGTTCTTTTCCAAAAAAGAAACAATCCGTGACAAAAACATGACGGAAAAATTACCCGGGACACAGCCCGGGACAGGCTCGGACCGATGTTTCGTTTTGAACCATACCAGTACCTTTCCGAACTAATCATTCTTGAACCGCATCCCCTTACTTTGCATCGTCCAAACAGGAACTCCGTTTCCCGGCGGAAACCCCGGCAAACCCGGATGTATCCGGTCCCGGACCCGGCACACGGCTTTTCCAGCCCCGGGCTCCCCGCTTACCGGCACCGCCTTCGCCAAGAAATCGCAAAACAACTTGATATGAGAAGAAAATCATTCTCCAGAACCGGACTGCTCGCCTGCGTGATGCTCCTCCTGTCCGCCTGCAACGGACGGCAAGACCGGCAAAACGCAGTGGAATATCCCGTCATGACCATCACCACCTCGGACAAAACCCTCGATTCGCCCTACTCGGCCATCATCCGGGGACGGCAGGATATCAATATCTACGCCCAGATTTCGGGAAAAATCACCGAAGTGAAAGTGACAGAAGGCCAAGCCGTGAAAAAAGGCCAGGTACTGTTCGTCATCGACCAAGTACCTTATATCGCGGCCCTGCGGGCAGCCGAGGCCAACTTAGCCTCGGCCAAGGTGGGCGTGGAATCCGCCCAATTGGATTACGACAACACCAAGGCCTTATACGACAACCAAGTGGTTTCCTCCTACGAACTCCAATCCGCGCTCAATTCCCTGCATAGCGCCAAAGCCAACCTCGCCCAGATGGAAGCCCTCGAAATCGAGGCCCGTAACAACCTCTCCTACACCGAGGTGAGCAGCCCTGCCGACGGGGTGGTCGGAACTATCCCTTACCGGGAAGGCAGCCTAGTGAGCGCCAACAGCTCCGAACCCCTCACCTCGGTCTCGGACAACACGGTGATGTACGTTTACTTTTCCTTCAACGAAAACATGGTCCTGGAATTGTCCCGGCAATACGGCAACCTTGCCCATGCCATTTCCCGGATGCCCGATATCCGTCTCCAGCTCAGCGACGGTTCCCTCTACGAGCATAGCGGCCGTATCGAAAGCATCAGCGGGTTGATCAACGAAAGCACGGGCACGGTTTCCGTCCGTGCCGTCTTTCCCAATCCCGACCGCTTCCTGCTGAGCGGTTCCAACGGGAGCGTGCTGATTCCCAAAACCTACCAAGATGTCATCCTCATTCCCCAGGAAGCCACCTACGAACTTCAAGACAAGATTTTCGTTTACAAGGTCGTGGACGGGATAACCAAAAACACCCAAATCCAAGTGCTTCCCCAAAGCGACGGCAAACAATACATTGTCGTCGAGGGCCTGCAAACGGGAGATGTCATCGTGTCCTCCGGAGCCGGATTGTTGCGCAACGACATGAAAATCACGCCCAAGGTACAAACAGCCACGGAAGCCGCCCAAGCCTCCACCCCCAACCCGGCATCCCAGGAAAATCCGGAACATACGGCAACCCCAAAAGCATAAAAGACCATGAGCAAGAACATTTTCATCAAACGTCCGGTCCTGGCCATCTGTATATCGGTTGCCATCGTCTTCCTTGGCATCCTGGCGCTCAAAGGCCTTTCCATCGAGAAATTCCCGGACATCGCCCCGCCTACCGTGCATGTGTCGGCCTCCTACATGGGCGCCAGTGCCGAAACCGTGCAGAAAGCCGTGCTCGTACCCTTGGAAGAAGCCATCAACGGGGTGGAAAACATGACCTACATGGAATCGACCGCCTCTTCCGGTTCGGCCGATATCAACATCTATTTCAAGCAGGGAACCGACCCGGACCAGGCTTCGGTCAACGTCCAGAACCGGGTTTCCCGGGCCCAGAGCCAGTTGCCGAGCGAAGTTGTCCAGGTGGGGATTACCGTGGGCAAACGCCAACCCAGCATGCTGGCGATTATCGGGATTTACAGCCCCGACGATTCCTTTGACGAAACCTTCATTACCAACTACATCAATATCAACGTCGCGCCACAAATCCAACGTATCCAAGGCGTGGGGGACGTGCGCTGCATGGGAGCCACTTACGCCATGCGTATCTGGCTCGACCCCGAACGCATGGCCCAATACGGTCTGGTACCTTCGGACGTGACCCAGGTCCTGGACGAACAAAACATCGAAGCCTCGATGGGCTCGTTCGGGGAAAACTCCGACAACGTGTTCAATTACACGATTAAATACCGGGGACGTTACGAAAAGCCTGAAGAATTCGGGAACATGGTCGTCCGTTCTTCCGCCAACGGGGAAGTCCTCCGGCTCAAGGATATCGCCCGTATCGAGCTTGGAAACCAGGACTATTCCTACGAAGGAGGGCTGAGCGGCCATCCGGGGGTGACAATGATGGTCAACCAGACCGCCGGTTCGAACGCGACCGAAATCAACCAGCAAATCGAAGCCTTGCTGGAAGAAGTGTCCAAAGATTTCCCTCCGGGACTGGATTACCTCTACCTGCAAAACACCAACGACTTCCTTTTCGCATCCATCCACGAAGTGGTCAAGACCTTGATTGAAGCCATCATCCTCGTGGTCCTCGTGGTGTTCTTCTTCCTGCAAGACTACAAGCTGACCCTTATCCCTACCCTCTCCCTCCTGGTCTCGCTTATCGGGGCCTTCGGCGCCGTATACCTCTTCGGGTTCAGCCTTAACCTATTGACCCTGTTCGCCTTGATTCTGGTCATCGGAACCGTGGTGGACGATGCCATCGTGGTGGTCGAAGCCGTCCAAGCCAAGATGGACGAGGGGGAAACAGACTCGGTAAAAGCCACCGAATCAGCCATGCACGATATCACCGCCGCCATCGTGACAGCGACCATCGTCTTCATGGCGGTGTTCATCCCGATTTCCTTCATGGGAGGAACCAGCGGTGTCTTCTACCGCCAATTCGGTCTTACCATGGCCGCCGCCGTGGGTATTTCGGCCATCAACGCCTTGACGTTGAGTCCGGCCCTTTGCGCCCTCTTGTTGCAGAAACGGCGCAAACGCCAGAAATTCACCATCTGGGTCCGGAAAATCTATGAAATTTCCTATTCGGCCTTGATGCGCAAATACGAATCCGGCCTCCGTATCATGTTCAAACGCAAATGGACCGCCGTAGCGGGCTTGGTCGTGGCCGTGGCAGGTCTGGTCTGGCTGCTGGGCGACACCAAGAAAGGTCTGGTGCCGGACGAGGACACGGGAACCTTGTTCGTTTCGGTCAATACCTCGCCGGGTAGCACCCTTCATTTCACCTCGGGCGTGATGGACCAAATCGAGGCCATCGTGAAATCTTATCCGGAGGTGAAAGCCTACTCCCGCGTGGTCGGTTTCAGCATGGCAGGTGGTTCGGGAGGTTCTTCCGGGATGTTGATTATCCAGTTGGAAGATTGGAGCGAACGCAAGGGCAAGGAACATAGCTCCACAGCGGTCATGGCTCGTTTGAACCAGGATGCCAAAGCCATCACCGATGCCGAAGTCTTCGTCATGGCACCCAGCATGATCGATGGTTACGGAACCGGGAACGCGGTGGAATTCTACCTGCAAGACCGGAAAGGCGGCGACATCCACGATTTTTACGACATATCGCAGGCTTTCTTGGCCCAACTGAACCAAAGGCCCGAGGTCATGGCCGCCTTCAGTTCTTTCAAAGTAGACTACGTGCAATACATCGTGGACGTGGATGCGGCCAAATGCAAACGGGCCGGGGTTTCCCCCTCCGATGTGCTGGACGTGATTTCAGGCTATTACGGCGGTATTTACGCTTCCAACATCATCCGGTTTTCCAAGGTGTACCGGGTCATCATCCAAGCCGAACCCGAATACCGCCTCGACAAAAGCTCCTTGGACAACATCTATTTCCGGAACGGGGAAGAAATGGCACCGGTAAGCCAGTTCGTCGACATACAAAAGACTTCCGGACCTGAAAGCCTGAGCCGCTTCAACCTCTTCAACAGCATCTCGGCCCATGCCACGATTGCTTCCGGTTACAGCTCGGGGGACGTGATCGAGGCCATCGGGGAAGTAGCGGAACAGACCTTGCCCGAAGGTTACAGCTACGAGTTCGGAAGTTCATCCCGCGAACAGAGCCAGTCGGACAACACGATTTTCATCTTGATAATCAGCACCATCTTGGTTTACCTCCTGTTGTGTTCGCTCTACGAAAGCTTCTTCGTTCCCTTGGCGGTCATCTGCTCCATCCCCTTCGGGATTTTCGGATGCTTCTTGGCAGCCAAAGTGTTCAACGTGGAAAACAACATCTACCTCCAGACCGGGATGATCATGATTATCGGGCTTTTGGCTAAAACCGCCATCCTGATTACCCAATACGCCAGCGAGGCCCGGCAAGCGGGCATGGGCATAGGCGAAGCGGCTTTCCATGCCGCCAAGGTGCGCTTACGTCCCATCCTGATGACCGTGTTGACCCTGATTTTCGGGATGCTCCCCTTGCTGTCCTCCACCGGAGCCGGGGCCAACGGGAACCGCACTTTGGGCTCCGGTGTGGTAGGCGGCATGTTGATCGGGACCATCGCCCTGTTGCTGGTGGTTCCCCTCTTCTTTGTGATTTTCCAAAAACTGCAAGAAAAATACGGCCTTATCTTAGGCAGGGGAAAGGAGGCCGGGAATGGAAAAACCGAATAAGCAAAACACCATGGACAAACAAGATAATATCCGCTCAAAAAGCGGAATCCGTCCGATAGGCAGCCTGGTCGCCTGCCTCGGCTTGTCGCTCCTGATGGGAAGTTGCGGCATTTACGGCAAATTCAAGGGCGCGTCCTACCAAGGCGCCGGACAGGCCTTCGGGACACAAGTCCAAGACACGACCCCCACGGTGGGGGAATGGAAAGACCTCCGGACGGGTTCCGAATGGGACAGCCTTCCGGCTTCGAGCCGGATTCTCCAAGGGGATTCGTCCAACATAGGCCAATGGAACTGGAGGGAGTTTTTCCACGACCCCCAGCTCTGCCGCCTCATCGACACAGCCTTGAAAAACAATAGCGATTTGCAGACGGCCCTGCTGAATGTCCAGGAGGCCCAAGCCTCGCTCAAGGCTTCCAAATTGGCCTACATTCCCTCCTTCAACATCTCGCCCAACGGGGGATACAACGGGAGCCTGGAAGCCTCCAACGGGAACTGGACCTACCAGCTTCCGGTGAACGCTTCCTGGGAAATCGACCTCTTCGGGAACCTGCTCAACAGCAAACGCGCCCGCCAGGCCGCCCTGCTGCAAAGCGAAGCCTACGCGCAAGCGGTCCGTTCCCAGCTAATCGCCACCGTCGCTTCCACCTATTATTCCTTGCTGGCCCTGGACGAACAACAAAGGATTTACGAAGAAACCGAAAGGAGCTGGCAGGCCAACGTGAAAACGACCCGGGATTTGATGGAAGGAGGCTTGTCCAATTCGGCTTCCCTCTCCCAGACCGAGGCCAACTATTACTCGATTCTGAACCAGCTTATCGACATCCGCCAACAAAAGTTGCAAACAGAGAACTCGCTTTGCAGCCTGCTCGGCATCCCGCCACAATCCATCCCCAGGGGTTCGATCCAGGACTGGACAAGCCCCAATGAGCTCCAGACCGGCATTCCCTTGATGGTCTTGCGGCAAAGACCGGACGTGCAACAGGCCGAACAAGCCTTGGCCCAAGCCTTCTACAATACCCAACAAGCCCGTTCCGAGTTCTTCCCCTCCATAACCATCACAGGAACGGTGGATTTCGGCGAGATGATCTACAACGCCTTGGCTTCCCTCTTCCAGCCTATCTTCCAGCAAGGTACGCTCAAAGCCAACCTGGATATCGCCAAAGCCCAGGAGAAAGAGGCGGCCATCGGCTTCCGCCAAACCTTGATTGAGGCCGGTGTCGAGGTCAACAACGCGGTCCTGGCCCTCAAAAGCGCCCAGGCCAAGACCGGGAACTATGCCTTGCAGGTGGAACATTTGCAAAACGCGGTCAAAAGCACCCAATTGTTAATGAAACACGGTTCGACCACCTATCTGGAGGTCCTGACCGCCCAGCAAAGCCTGCTTTCCGCCCAAATCAACCAGGTAGCCAACCTCCTGACGGAAATCTCGAACACGATTTCCCTCTACCAGGCCCTGGGAGGCGGAAGCTTGGAATAACCGGATTTCCATACCTTTGCCCTATGAACAGCTTTTCCGTCCTTTGCGACCTCTTCATCGAAAAAAGCATAGAACAAGACACGTTCCATGCCGAACTCCGGGCTTCCAACTACCGGATTGCACCCGAAGAAGAATTTCCTTGCATCTCGGACCTGATGGTGGTTTTCATCGTCCTCAAAGGCTCCATGCAGATTACCATCGACGGGCAAAAATACATTTGTACCAACAAGACCAACAACCTGCTCGATGTCAAGCCTTTCAACCGTATCGAAAGCTTGCAGCCGGGAAAAGGGATGCACGGGATTGTCGTGGCCATCAGCCGTACGTTCATGAACTCGGCCCTTCATGGAAACCGCCCCGTCCACCATTCCTTTTTCCGGTTCATCGGCTGTGTTTACTCCTTGAAACGCAGTGAAATCAGTATTTTGCTAGAATATTTCCGGTTGGTACGCCTGAATACCGGCACCGAGGTTTCGGCTTTGGACAAATTCATCTACCAGCATTCCATCCTGCTGTTCCATGCCAAAGTCATCAAGATGATTGAGAATTACCAAAACCCGGGCATACAGCAAAAGCAAGAGATTTCCCGGCCTGCTTTCCTTTGCAGCCGCTATTTTTCCTTGCTCGAAGCCCATGTTTTCCAAGAACATTCGGTCAGCTTCTATGCCAGAAAACTGAACATAACCCCCCATTACCTGACCAAAATCTGCCAGAACTATGCCGGCAAAAGCGCCAGCAAAGCCATTGCCGACCTTTTGATTATCCAGGCGTCCATTCTTTTGCGCAATCCCCAGCTGTCCATCCAACAAATTGCCGACAAGCTTAATTTCTGCGATACTTCCTCTTTCGGGAAATTCTTCCGCAAACATACGGGGAAAAGCCCTTCGGAATTCAGGAAAGATACGGCTATTCCTTGGGAAGACCCGGATGGCAGCTTGTCATAACGGGCAAACTGCCAAAGATGGTTTAGAAACATCTGGAAGCCTATTCCTGTGAAGCCGGTTTCTTGGGCGGACGCGGGCTTTTCTTTTCGGGCACCGGTCCTTTTGAAGCCGGATGTTCCGGCGAACCCGGTTCCGCTCCGTTCCCGGCCTTTTCCGTTGCCTTTCGAGTAGAAACCCGCTTGCCTCGCCGCTTGCTCCCGTCCCCTTCTTCAGGTTCCACGGCTTTCAAGACGGCTTCCGCCCCTTTGCGGACCGCCTGTTTGACCACTTTTTCGGCCGTGTCCATAGCCTCGGCGGCTTTTTCCGCCAATTTGTCCACATCCGGTTCCAAAGCCTTTTGTCCCAAGGCCTTGGCTTTACGAACGGTTTTCTTCACAGCTTTTTCCGCCGATTCCACCATGGCGGGCCGACGTTCCTTTTCCTTGCCAAGCGAGGAACCTTCTCCGGTTTTTCCGGCTTCCCCCTCTTGTCCGGTTTCCCCTGTTCCTTGGGTATGGCGAGGCTCCCGGGCCGGACCGGAAACCGGAGTTTCCGCCCCCTTGCCTGCAAGCGGGCTTTCCGCTCCGGACCTTCCCTCTTCCGAATCCTCCGGTTCCAAACCAGGAGAAACCGGGGCTTCCGGTTCCTTTTCCTCCCCTTTCTTGTTACCCTTGCGGACCTTGGCCCAGGCATGGCGGACCACCTTTCCTACCGACCCCATGGCCTCCGCCAAGGCTTCAGCCGCTGAATCCACGATATCCGAGGCCGCATCGGCAGCGGCATCCACGGCTTTCTTGACCGAATCCGGCATGAACTCCGAGAAAACATCCTTTTCTAACGGGTTCCCGTCTTCGTCCACCCAACCGCTTACCCGCAAACGGCCCAAGAAATCGGACCAGATATTCATGTAGTTGATATAGGCATCGTAAGGCGAGGGATAAGGATTCAAATAACGAATCGAAGGCGTGTTGGTGAAATACTTGGTAGACATGAAACCTAAATTCTCCACACCTGTCAGGAAAAGGAAATCCTTCTGCAATTCCGGATCAGTGCAATGCCGCATGACCGGACTCACCTTACGCCAATTTTCCATCACGTCTTTCTGCAACTCATTGGCATAAAAAGCCGTCAAATCCTTTTCCTCATCCATGTCCGAAATCGTGAACGGCACATGCAGAACCGGCGCCTCTTCCGGCAGGTGGCAAAGCGTTTCCAAATGGGCGAAACCGAACCCCTGTTCCAACACTTTGCCCGGCAGGGCCTCGAAAAACTCGAAAATCCCGCTCCCGGCCTCCTGGAATTCCCCCATGACCGCATAATTGCAATAAAGCGTCACATGGGCATCCCCTGGCAAGTTCGTCTTGCCGGCTTCCAAACGGTTTACGAATTTTTCCGCCGTGAACGGCCAAAGCGGGTTCCCCCGTTCGGAAAAACGCAGGCTCACATCCTCGCTCAGTACCCCGTCCCGCAAAATCAACTTCAACTTTTCCGAAGGATGCCGGTAAAGCATGTCCGGGCTTTTCCACCCCAAAACCGGCTTGGCCCCCTCGGTCAACATGCCTTCCATGCCCATGCCGGCGGCCGCCTCGCCGACCTTGTCATCGTACATCAGCTGGGTTCCCACCAAAACCTTGCTCCTGCGGCCGAAAACATCCTCCAGACGCTGGCCGTGGGCCTCCACCTGCCGTCTCCAGATTTCCTTGTCCAAGGAAGCTGCCGCACTGCAACTGTAATCGGTTGCCAACAATTCCACCTGGGGGCGTTCCGCCAAACGCCGGAAATCGTCCAACAGCTCCGGCATGTACCACTGCATCTGGTCCATGGCGTTCCCGCTGAAGACAAAGGAAATCTTGAAAGCTTCCCCGTAACGATCCATCAAACGGCCCATCAAGGCATTGGCCCGGTAATAAGAACGTTCGGAAAAACGTTTCAATATGTATTTGTTCCGGTAATCATCGTAATAATTATGCCGCTCCCCGATATCGAAAAAGCGGTAAGTCCTCAAATAAAACGGTTGATGAATCTTAAAAACAAGGCTTAACGTATCCATAACGACCTCCTATTTAGCTTTGGTTTTAAACCGGCTTGGGTTTGAACCGGTACGAACCCCTATCTCCGTTCCCCTGCCGGGAATCCCGTCCTACCCGATGGCGGCAAGGTAAACCTGTTTGATTTTCTCCGCTGCCGAACTCCATTTCAGGTCTCCGGCATCAGCGGATCCCATGCGGGTGAACATTTCGGAAAGGGCCGGGTAATGCAACAACCCGTAAATGGCATCGGCCATCGCATCCACGTCCCAAAAATCCACTTTCAAGGCATGTTTCAAAATTTCCGCCACGCCCGATTGCTTGGAAATGACCACCGGTACCCCCGAACGCATGGCTTCCAACGGGGAAATGCCGAAAGGCTCCGAAACCGAAGGCATGACATAGACACTACTCATCGCGTACATCTTGTCTACTTCCATCCCCTTGAGAAATCCGGTGAAATGGAAGCGGTTCCCCATACCCAAGGCCGCCACCCGCCTTACCACCTTGTGCAACATGTCGCCCGAACCGGCCATGACAAATTCCACGTTTTTGTCTTTTTCCATGACCAGACGTGCGGCCTCCACGAAATATTCCGGTCCTTTCTGATAGGTAACACGGCCCAAGAAAGTGACAATCTTTCGTTTGGAACCCATCTTGGAGGCAAGGGCCTCCCGCTGCGGACCGGGTTCCACGGCATTGTAAACCGTAACGACCTTGGATGGCTCGATACCGTAGCGGTTCACAACGATATCGCGGGTATAATTACTTACCGTGATGACACGGTCGGCCGCCAGCATACCTTCCTTTTCGATACCGAAAACCACCGTGTTCACGTTCTCGCCCGTCCGGTCGAATTCCGTGGCATGCACATGGACGACCAAAGGCTTGCCACTGGCCCGTTTGGCCGCAATTCCCGCCCGGTAGGTCAACCAGTCATGGGCATGAATCACATCGAAATCATAGCGGGAGGCCACTTCCACCGCCACTTTGGCGTAATTGTCCACCTCCTCCATCAGATTGGCGCGGTAAGCGCCCGAAAATTCGAACTTGCGGTGGCTGTAAGCCATGGCATCGAACACCGTCCGGGATTCCTGCAAGCGTTTTATCTCGAAATATTGACCCAATCCCGCATAAGGAATCAAGCCCGATTCCAATTCGACATAGGTCAAATCCTTGAAAATCTCCCGGTACAGGGCTTGGCTCAAATCCATTTCCACCTCCGAGGCATTGACCAGCCGGGCCACCGAGCCATCCTCGTCCCCATGCAGCTTGGGGGCCACGAAGATTACTTCGACCCCTTGGGCGAGCAATCCCTTGCACATGCCGTAGCAGGCGGTTCCCAAGCCGCCCGTGATATGCGGGGGGAACTCCCATCCAAACATCAATACTCTCATTCCGTGTTATTTTATCATTTCCATATCGTCCGTCTTGGCGACCACGCCTCGACGGGCCGGTGTCATATCCAATCCGACTCCGGGTCCGGCCAAGGCGGGTGTCCGATCCCGGCTCCTGCCCAAATCCGGATCCGGGTCTGCACAAGTCCAGGCTTCGTCCCCACCCCGTCCCGGTTCAAAGCCGTCCCCTCCACCCCAAGGCAACAGCCGGGAACTCCTTACCGGCACAACATGGCCCGGATGCGCAAAAGTTCGGCCACGCTCCAAGCCTGGCTGAACGCGCCCTTGGCCGCGTAGGGAGGATCCCCGTCGTAAATTTCCGAAACGCTTCCCAATCCAGCCTCCCAGAACGCGGGCTCAAAACCCTTGTAAATCTTCTCGATAAAGTTCTTCGCCCCCTGCCCGTAAATCCGGAAGCAAGCCTGGGCGAAATGCCCCAGCAACCATACCCAGACCGTCCCTTGGTGATAAGCCCGGTCGCGCTCGGCTTGGTTGCCTTTGTAAACCCCGTGGTAACGGGCATCGGAGGGTGCCAAGGTTCGCAACCCCCTCGGTGTCAGCAGGAAGTTCTTGACCGTTTCCACAACAAGCTGCCCGATTTTCTCGCTCACCGGCGAGTAAGGCAAGGAAACCGCCAGAATCTGGTTGGGACGTATGCTCCAATCCCGGATGTTTTCCTTGACCGTGTCGGCCAGATAGCCCTTGGCCTTGTCCCAGAAACACGCCTTGAAAGCTTCCGGGAACTTGTCCATCCTCGTTTTCCACTTCTTTGTGAAATCACTGTCGCCCTGCTTTCCCCGCGCCTGCTCGGCTTCCAAGGCAAAACGCACGGCATTGTACCACAAAGCGTTTATTTCCACAGGCTTTCCTTCGCGGGCCGTAACCGGTTTCCCGTCCACCACGGCATCCATCCAGGTCAGGGCATAACCGGTTTTCCCGGCCTGGACCAAACCGTCCTTGTCCAAGCCGATGCCGAATTCCCCGCCTCGTTCAAATTCCTCGATGACTTGTTTCACCGCCGGACCGAATTCTTCCCAAATCTCCTCGCTCGAACCCGTGTGGAGGGCATATTGCTGCACAGCCCAAACGAACCACAAGGGTGCATCCACCGAATTGTAAACCGAGTGTTCCCCATAACCCACGTTCGGGAATAAAGCACCGACCTGGTCCTTGAGCATGCTGCGAAGAACTTCCAAGAAACGTCCTTCATGTCCGGTACACAGGGCCAGACCCGGCAAGGCAATGAAAGTATCACGTCCCCAGGAACCGAACCAAGGATAACCGGCCACGACCTGCAAACGTTTTTCCTGACGTACAAAGAAAGTTTCCGCCGCAGCTTCCAGGCAATGCCCCATCGAGTCCAAGGGCCGGGCTTCCCGGCAGGCCTCCTCGAACAAACCGGCCATCTGCCCCGGATTTTCCATGACATGCAAACCTGCGCTGAAATACACAGGTTGTTGCAAGCTCAAAGGCAAAAGGAAACAGCCCGGGGTAAACAAATCCTCGTTGGCAGGGTAACCCCGTTCCACTTCACAAGGATATTCCACGTTCCGGTACCAATCGGGCCGGGCTTCGAAACCGTTTTCACACGAAACTTGCAGGAAAAGGTCCGAAAAGGAAGGATACAAGCGACTCTTGATGCCGTTGGGCACGTATTGCACTTGGGTGCAAGCCGCCTCGTTCTGGTAGGTCAAGGCATGGGCATCACGGAACGCCAAGAAAGGCCGGATGGAAAGGAAAGTTTCCGAATGGGCATCCAACAGGGTATATTTCAAAATCAGGCGGTTTTCCGTAACATGGACCAGCAACTCCTTCTGGAAAACCACGCCGCCTACATGGTAAATCCAAACCGGATGGGTACGGTATTCGAAATGTTCCAGATATTTGTGCCCCTTGGGCTCGAACACGTTCCCGCCGTATTTCCGCACACCGAGATGGAACTCCCTGTCCCTTTGCATGATGGTTTCCTCAAGGGAGGACAGCAATACGAAATTGTCCTGTGAAAGCTTGGGCTGGCGGCAAACAAACAAGCCGTGGTATTTACGGCTGTTGCAACCCACCACCGTGGAGGAGGCGTACGTCCCGTCCCGCGAAACGCAAATGAATTCTTTCTTGAGCGATTCTTCCAGATTGGAAAGACTGTTCTTTCCTATTTCAAATACCTGCATACGAATGTTTAAAACTGTCCCGGCAGCATCCCGGCCTGGCATCGTCCTTCCCTCTTTTTCCCCGATGGCCGGAGCGGCACCTACGTCTTTGCAAATGTACAAAATTAAACGGCAGGGAGGGGGTGTGGTTGCTGTTGAAACAAAAATTTAAAGGGCGGTGTGTGATAATGGGGAGGATGGCTTCGCCGAAAGAGGTTGTGTCAAAATAAAGCTTTTCATGACAACTTAGCGGTGAGTTAGAATGGGTGAGATGCAGGGCGCTGAGAGCGAAAACGAAGGAACGTACTAAAGTACGTGACTGAGTTCGAGTCTCGAAAAACAGTGCAAACCGAGAGCCGAACCAAACCGATAGGTTTGAGTTTGGCGAGACTGTAAGCTAAAGTGTGTCAAGAAAAGGAAAAGAGATTAACTTTACAGACACACTTTTTAATTATGAGCAA
>CALUNB010000002.1 GCA_944321885.1 uncultured Bacteroidales bacterium
GACTGTCGTCGAAGATAGCTTGGTCTCGACATAGCTCGAACTGCGTTCGGCTCTGTGCTCGACTTTCGCTATCTTTGACTGTCGTCGAAGATAGCTTGGTCTCGACATAGCTCGAACTGCGTTCGGCTCTGTGCTCGACTTTCGCTATCTTTGCCTTTCCTTTCCCCCGCCCCTACGATTTACCAATGGAAGTAAGACTCACATTTTCAACATGGGAGATAGGGCTTCTGCTGTTGCTCCTCCTCTGCTTCGCCCAAACGCTGAAGTTCTGCCTGGGCGTATACGCCCGGATTCCCAAGGCGCCTAAGAACTTGCCCGGCCCGGACAAGAAACCGGTCTCGGTCGTCATTCCTGGCAAGAGCCATTCCGAAGCCCTCAAAAAGAACCTCGAATCCTGGCTCCAACAGGAATATCCTTGCTTCGAAATCGTCGTAGTGTATGAGAAATCAGAGGAAGAGACCCACGAAATCCTGGATGACCTAGCCCGGAAATTTCCCCAGCTCAAGCTCGTCCATGCCGACCTCGGGGCCAACTTCATCCACGAGGAGAAATTCGCCCTCTCCCTCGGGGTCCGCTCGGCCCGCTACGAACACGTCATCCTGAGCTCGGCCCTGTTCCGGCCCGTCTCCAAGCAAAGCCTCGACTTCATGCAAGCCGCTTTCAAGCCCGGCATCCAAGCCGTGGCGGGACTCGTCCTCCCCGCCCCGGGGAAAAAGACCTGCGGTTTCAAACAGTTCCTCCGGGTGGATAAGCGCCTCCAATACATGGGATTCGCCCTGTCCGGGCAAGCCTTCACCGCCGAACGCCAATGGGTTGCCTACCGCAAAGATTTCTTCCTCGACCACCAAGGCTACACGCAAAGTTACGCCCTCGACACCGGAGATTTCGACCTCTTGGCCAAACATGTCCCCGATCCGAAGGCCGTGAACGTGCAGCTGGCCCCGGAGGCAGGGGTCGTACCGGCCTTCCCCGCCCGCGAGTCTTTCCTGCAAACAGAAAAACAGTTCCAGAACATTCTCTCCTTCCAAAGGACCCGGGCGGGTAAACAAATCCGGCTCAACACCCTTTCGGAAGCCCTCTACGGACTTTGCTTCGTAGGAGCCTGCACCCTGGCCGGTATCCAGTTTTTCCAAACGGAGCCTTCCGTCATTCCCCTTTGGTTCCTGGTTTTCTTCTTTTTCAGCCTCTGCAAGTCCTGTATCCGGGCCGTTTGCATGCAGAAAGCCGGAAACGCTGTCAAAAGCGGATTCTTCTGGTTCGCCCTTCCTTTTTATGGGATTTTATACATACCTTTGCAACTTGCCCTCATGGCAAGGGAAAAGCATGGGTGGAAATGACAGGTAAAGACGACGACCGTCGGATCGTACAGCAGATTCTGGAAACGGGAAACCAAGGTGCCTGGACCCGCTTGGTCAACAAATACCAAGCCTCGCTGTTCCAGTTCATGCTGGAGCGCATCCGGACGGAAGCCGAGACCGAAGACCTTCAACAGGAGGTATTCACCAAGGTTTTCAACAACCTGGCATCCTACAACCCCCGTTATGCTTTCAGTACGTGGCTGTACAACATCGCCAACAACTGTTGCATCGACTACCTCCGCAAGAAGGGACGGGAGAATGAGCGCCAAAACCTTGAAAGCCTTTCCGAAAATTTTCCCCATCCGGACGAACCGCATTCGGACAAGATGGACGGTTTACCCGGTGAAGAGGTCCGGGAGATTCCTTTCCCGGTCCGGGCCGAAGCCTTGATGGAGAGTTTGCCGGAACGTTACCGGGAAGTGTTCAGGCTCCGCTACATCGAACACCTCAAATACCGGCAAATCGCCGAAACGGCCTCCCTGCCGATGGGGACGGTCAAGACATACCTGTTCAGGGCCAAGGCTCTCCTGAACGCCAACACCCAAAAAGCCGACAGAAGAAATGCATAAATTAGATTGGTACATCATCAAGAAATTCCTGGGCTCTTTTTTCCTGTCCATCGCCCTGATTATCGTCATCGTGGTGGTGTTCGACATATCCGAGAAGCTGGGACAGTTTTTGGAACGGGACGCGCCCCTGAAAGCCATCATTTGCGACTACTACGTGAATTTCATCCCGTACTTCATCAACATGTTCAGTTCGCTGTTCATCTTCATCTCGGTCATCTTCTTCACATCCCGGCTCGCGCAGAACACGGAAATCGTCCCCATGCTCAGTTCTGGCATCAGCTTCTACCGCCTGATGGTCCCCTATATCCTTTGCGCCATCTTCATCGGCTTAATCAACCTGCTTTTAGCCAATTTCGTGATTCCCGATGTGAACAAGGAAAGAATCGCCTTTGAACGGGTTTATGTCAAGAAACCCTATCAAAACGCCAACACCAACATCCATATCCAATTCGACAGCAACACCTACTATTACGTGGAAAGCTTCGATAACAAGGCCGACGTAGGTTACCGTTTCACAAGGGAAAAAATCGAGAACAACCGTTTGATTGAAAAGCTCAGTGCCCAGAACATCCGTTTCGACTCGGCAAAAAGCATTTGGAAATTGGTGGGATACGTAGACCGAAAACTCGTGGCGGACAGCGAAATCGTCAACAAGGGGAACTATATCGAGATGGCGATGCCCGTGCGGCCTCTGGACTTCGCCGCCGACTACATCAAAGTGGACGAACAGAACCACCGTGAGTTGAACGAGTTGATTGAAAAGGAGAAACTGCGAGGCAGCAGCCTGGTGGTTTATTACCAGTACGAAAGGATGCAGCGTTTCCTGCACCCCCTTTCGGCGGTCATCCTGACCTTGATCGGCCTGGCGCTTTCCTCGCAAAAGAAACGCCAAGGCATCGGGATGAACCTCGCCGTTGGTATCGCACTGGCTTTCACATTCATCCTGTTCCTGCAAATGGCCAAGGTGTTCGCCACTTCGGGAACCATGCCGGTATGGCTGGCCGCCTTGACCCCGATTATCATTTATGGTATCATCGCGGGTATCCTGATTAAAATGGCCCCGAAATAAACAATGCCGGTCATGTCGTGCATCAATTCGCTTTATGTATGGCTCATGAAGAACAGGCTCAAAGAGATTGACTCCTATGCCCGGAACGCCCAAGCCATACAGCACAAGCAATGGGCTTACCTTGTAGGCAAAGCGGCCGATACCGAGTACGGGCGTAAATACCATTTCCACGACCTCCGTTCCGAGGAGGATTTCCGTCAAAGGGTTCCATTGGCCTCCTACGAGGACCTCCGGCCCTATGTCGAAAGGCTGATGCAGGGCGAAGACTACCTGCTTTGGCCCGAAAAAATCCGTTGGTTTTCCAAATCTTCCGGAACCACGCACAGCAAAAGCAAATACATCCCGGTAAGCCGGGAAGCCCTTGCCCGTTGCCACTACAAAGGAGGAAAGGACATGTACGCCCTCTACATGCGGCAATATCCCGACAGCGGGGTTTTCTTCGGCAAGACCGTTTCCATGGGTGGGAGCCTGCATACCTGGGACACCAATCCCGGCATCCAATGCGGGGACGTATCGGCCTTGCTCACCCGTTACCTGCCTTCCTGGGCTGAGTCCAGACGCATTCCCAAACGGGAAATCGCAATGATGGAGGATTGGGAAAAGAAGCTGCCGCTTATGGTCCAAGCCACTTGGAAGGCCGATGTGCGAAGCATCATGGGGGTCCCCTCCTGGATTCTGGTCTATCTGGAAAAACTCCTGGAAATTTCCGGCAAACGTTCCCTGCGCGAAATCTGGCCCGGATTGGAACTTCTGATCCACGGCGGGGTAAGCTTCACGCCCTACCGCAAACAGTTTTCGGAAATCTGGGGAGGCGAAGCCCGCTACTTGGAAACCTACAACGCTTCGGAGGGTTTTTTTGCCATGCAGGACATAAGCGGGGAAGACATGCTCCTGATGCTGGATTACGGAATCTACTACGAGTTCCTGCCCATGGAAGAATGGGGCAAGGAAAATCCAGGAACCGTGGGCATCGAAGGAGTGGAAACCGGTAAGAATTACGCCTTGGTGATTTCCACCAATGCGGGACTTTGGCGTTACCTCATCGGGGACACGGTCGTCTTCACTTCCTTGCGCCCCTACCGTATCCGCATCAGCGGCCGGACCAAACATTTCATCAACACTTTCGGTGAGGAGCTGATGGTGGACAACGCGGATTCGGCCCTTTCGTTCGCTTGTGCGCAAACCGGTGCCGAAATCGCCGATTACACGGCCGCGCCGGTCTTCCTCGACCAAACCAACCAGGCCCGCCATCAATGGCTCATCGAGTTCAAGAAAAGCCCGGAGGATTTAACGGCTTTCACGCAATTTTTGGACTCCCGGCTCAAAAGCCTCAACAGTGATTACGAGGCCAAACGATTCAAGGACCTGCTATTGAAAAGCCCGGAAATCGTATCTTTGCCGAACGGGACTTTCCACGAGTGGCTCAAAGGACAAGGAAAACTCGGGGGGCAGCACAAGGTTCCCCGCCTGAACAACAACCGGGATTTCGCGGAGGAAATCTTAGTCTTAATCGGGAAAGACAGGAAACGAAAGGAGGATTGACATGGCAAAAAACGCATTTATCCGTTATCTCCGGCTGTCACTGGACCGTTTTTGGGCATGGCCGTACCGGAACTATGCCTTGGTTTCGCTTTTTTTCTTGGTCTGGATCGGCTTCCTTTCCCCGAATACCATCGGGAACCAAATCCGGTCCTACCGCGAGCTCCGCGAACTGAAAAAGACAAAAGCTTTTTATCTCCAGGAAATCCAATACCACGAGAATCTCATCCAGCGCCTCAAAAGCGACCCAAGTTTCGTGGAAAGGTATGGGAGGGAGACTTATTTGATGAAGCGCGACGAAGAGGACATCTATATCTTCGAATAAAAACAGACCGTTCCGGACAAGCCGTCTTTCTTTTTGTCCTTTGCCGTTCATTTTTCGAAGCCCGCAAGAAAAGGAAGCCAGCAAAACCCAAAACAGGCGAGAGGAGTTTCTAATCCTGTTTCCTGGCTTCTTCCCGTTTGTTGATGTTGTGGAGCTGGACACCTGCTAAATCCAGGCAATGACCCCGGCCAAGCAAAATACGGCAAAAACGATAGTCAAGTCCATATCATTCATCTATTTTGCGAGTCTCCGGAAAGCACCGGGAAGCAAAGGCAAAACAAAAAAGCCTCTCGAATCCAAAGATTCAAGAGGCCGTTTTCGTACCTGAGATCGGAATCGAACCGATACGGGTTTTACCCCATTGGTGTTTGAGACCAACGCGTCTACCTATTCCGCCACTCAGGCTTTCGGTCTTTCCTGTCGGAAAGGGCTGCAAAAGTACACATTTTTTTTAATACTCCAAACTTTTCAGTCCTTTCCTTCAAAAAAAAATTTCCTTTAGGGAACCGACGGCTCTTCCGCAGGCATGTCGGCAGGGGCCAGCAGGTTTTTCAAGACATCGAAACCGTTCCCATCCAAATAAACGGGAAAGGGAGGTTTGACCCGCAAAGGCAATTCCACCGCCACTCCCAAAGCCGCCGTACCCAATTGCTGCAAAGGGTCCTTCTGCCCGTCGTACACTTCTTCATCCTTCCCTGAACCCCCGGCTTCAACCTTGGCCAAGACCTCCGGCAGGCGTTCCCTGTCCAAAACCCGGAAAGCCACCAGGTAGTTCTTGTTGGCCAGGAAATAGAAATCGAAATCCAGAATATCGCAAACAGTTTCAAATTTCTCGTCGCAGACCCAACGGTGGCCCGAATCGGTCAACAATTCCGCCCGCCCCCCTTGGGGATGGTTCATCACCAAGGCAATCGTGTCCATCGAAACCGGCCGCAATACCCCGTCCAGTTTCAGATACAAGACCCGTTTCTCCAACCGGTGGTCCACATAAAAATCTTCCTTGTACAAAGTCCCGCTCGGCAAAAAGAAACTCCACTTGCCCTGTTTCTTCCCCTCCTCGTACCATCCTTCCACCGCCAACACGCTGTCTTTGAAGAAAGCCGCATACCGTCCATGGGACAGATTCAGTTTATAGGTATATTCTTGGAACCCATTCTCCACCTGTTCGAACCAGAAGCCATTGCGCAAACCCCGGAACCACTCCTGGTGCATCAGCAAGCCAGCCGTGTCGTAATATTCCGAAACCCCGTGCTTCAAACCTTGCTCGTAAGATTCCGTCTTGACCAAACGCCCGTCAGGAGCATAGAATTTCCAAACACTGTCACGCTGCTTGTCCAAGTAATAACCCTCACTCAAAAGGCTCCCGTCAGGATAATAGAAAAAGTTGTGGCTGGCATAACCGCCCCTGAAATAAAAGGCCTTGGCCACCAAGGTGTCATGACGGGTATAGGAAAACCAACCCTGGGGCATGCCGTCCTTGAAGGTTCCCCGGTAATCCAATCCCCCTTCTTCCGCCTTATGGACCCACAAACCTTGTTTCCGCCCTTTGGCATCCACTTGGTTGGTATCCGCTGCCGCCATGGCATCCGTTGCCAACACAGAACCCGTAACCACCGTCCCGGCTTCCTCAGGAAAAGAAGCGTTCTTATCCCGTCCCATACCCGAAGCATGGCCCGGCAAGAAAAGGATACCGGCAGCCCCCGGCAAAAAGACCAGGCTCGCGCTCCACCTATTCCGCATGCGTACCCTCCTTTTCCGCCCCCAGGCCCAAATCCTCGGCAATCAAATAGGAATTCCGCGTGGGTGAGTTACGGCCTATCAACTCGGCCAAATAACCCGCCAAAAAGAGCTGCAAACCCATAATCATGAATACCAAGAAGATATAGAAATAAGGAGAAGAGGTCACCAAGGGAGCCGGGATGCCGTGGTTGAGGCAATACAATTTCTGCGCCCCGATCCAAACCGCGGCCAGGAAGCCCAATACGAACAGCAACAAGCCGATGCTCCCGAAGAAGTGCATGGGCTTCTTGGAAAAACGCCCGACGAAGCTCAACGACAACAAATCCAGGAAACCGTTGATGAAACGGTTCATCCCGAATTTGGTCTTGCCGTACTTGCGGGCCCGGTGCTGGACCACTTTTTCCCCCACATTCCCGAATCCTGCCCACTTGGCAATGACCGGAATGAAACGGTGCATCTCGCCATACACCTCGATACTTTTGACCACCTCGTGACGGTAGGCTTTCAAACCGCAATTGAAGTCATGCAAATGGATATGGGAAACCCGCCGTACCGCCCAATTGAACAATTTGGTCGGCAAAGTCTTCGACAATGGGTCGTAACGCTTTTTCTTCCAACCCGAAACCACGTCGTATCCCTCTTCCTTGATCATCTTGTACAAGGCAGGAATCTCGTCGGGACTGTCCTGCAAATCGGCATCCATCGTGATGACCACATCCCCATGGGCCGATTCGAAACCCTTCTGCAAGGCTGCCGACTTCCCGTAATTGCGCCGGAAACGAATTCCCTTGAAACAGGGGTTCTCCCGATGCAAAGCCTGCACAACGGGCCAGGACTTGTCCTTGCTCCCGTCGTCCACGAAAATCACCTCGTACGAAAAGCCGTTGGCTGCCATCACTTTCCCGATCCATGCAGCCAATTCGGGCAATGATTCCTCCTCGTTGAACAGAGGCACAACTACCGATATGTCCATAATATTTGGGATATTTGGCTCAAAACTCTCCGGGGAACGCAAAACACGTCGATGCGGCAGGGCGCCGCTTCCAAAACCGGGGGGCATCCCGGCCTGTCCCTCAGCAAGAAGACTCGCCTATTTCCAAAAGCAAACCTTCGAAATCCGCCCGAGGACGTTGCAAGGCCCGGTACAATGCCAAAGCTTCCCGCGTGCATTGACGGGCTTTTTCCCGGGCATATTCCAATCCGCCTGCTTCCTTTATGCGGCCGATCATCGAATCCAGCAAACCGGCATCCTCCTTCTGCTCCGCATGCAAGGCTGAAAGCCGGTCCAAATCCTCGAAAAAGGTGCTTTTGGCTTCCGCACCAGCCTTGTACAGGTAATACAAAGCCGGTAAGGTCAGTTTGCCCTCTTTCAAATCGTTCCCGTACCCCTTCCCGCTCCGGGCCTCCTTGTCCAAATCCAGCAAATCGTCCTTGATTTGGAATGCCAGACCGATTTGCCTGCCGATTTCCTTGGTCTTTTCCACTTCCTCGGACGAAGCCCCGGCCGCATAAGCCCCGCATTGGCAGCAGCATCCGAACAAAGCCGCCGTTTTGCCACCCACAATCCTGAAATAAGCATCCTCGTTGGCTTGGCGGTTGTTGGCGTACTGCAACTGCAAAAGCTCGCCCCCGCTCATCTGCCGGATTACCTCCACCAGCATGATCAAAAGCTGGATGTCACTCTCCCCGTAAGCACGCAAAAAAGCGTTGGTCAAAAGGTAATCCCCGGCCAAGACAGCTACTTTGTTCCCGAACATGGCCCGGATCGAGGCATTGCCCCGCCGCATGTCGGCCATATCCACCACGTCGTCGTGTACCAAAGACGCCGCATGCACGACCTCCACCAGAGAAGCCGCCAAATAAGCCTGTTCCGACACTTCCTCCTTGTACAATTTATAGGCTTGGAACACCAGAACGGGACGTAACTGCTTTCCTTTGGACTGGAATATCTGTCCGCTGATATGGTTGATGAATTCGAAATCACCCGCTATCAGATCCTTGAATTTCTCATCAAACAAGGCCATCTCCCGAGCCAAAGACGTATGAAAATCGTAGGCCATGATTATTTCGTATAACTGCCAACACCGGCAAAGGTACAAAGATAGCGCAAGCCGAGCGCAAAGCCAAGCCTTCAGGCTTGAGCTTGGCCGAGGCGCAGCCTATCTTCGAGGACGAAGTCCTCAAAGATAGCGAAAGTCGAGAGCAGAAGCAAAGCCTACTTTGATTCTGCCGTTCGAGTCTCGAAAAACAGTGCAAACCGAGTGCAGAGCCAAAGCCCCGAGTAAGCCGAGCGCCATGCCAAGCCATTCCCTCGCTTGGGCATGGCCGAGACGGAGGGGCTTCGGCGTAGCCAGATTGCCCATTATCACGCACCGCCCTTCTTCATGCCAAAAGCCAAAGCATAAAGCTTGATTTGCTTCAACATCGCCGTCAAGCCATTGGAACGGGTCGGGGAAAGATGTTCCTTCAACCCCATCCGGTCCAAGAAATCCACCGGGGCATCCAAGATATCCTGAGGCGTCTCCCCCGAAAACACATACAACAACATGGACGCAATTCCCTTGGTAATCACAGCATCCGAATCTGCCTTGAAATAAACCTTCCCCTCCTTCAACTCCGCCTTGATCCAGACCCTCGACTGGCATCCCTTGATCAAAAAGGAGTCATTTTTGTCCGCATCGGGCAAAACCGGGCAATCCTTGCCCTTTTCTATCAGCAAGGCGTAACGGTCCATCCACTCGCCCAGGACCGAAAACTCCTCTACCAGCTTGTTTTCTTTCTCTATTATGCTCATTTTTCCTCCAATCTTTTTTCTATTCCTCCTCACACTTTCTTCTTTCGAAACTGTTCCAATTTGTTTGTTCAAGTCATCGGGAGGGGATTTCGAGGAATGGGGGCTTTCCTAAATAGCCCCGATGGACAAACGAAACCAAAAACCGATCCCTGCAAATCCAGATTTTCCCGGATGGCAAGAACTTTCAAACAGTTTCTTCAAAACAGCAAACATTCCCAAAACCGTCCTTTTCCCCGTCCCAAGCCCATGAACCCCATCTCCAGGCAGAAGCTTCCCGTCAATACCCGTATTTGCCACCCCACCAATCCCGCAAGCGCTTCCGCATTTCCGCTTCCCGGACATTCGCACCCGGCTCGTAAAACACCGTCCCCTTGATAGCATCCGGCAAAAACTCCAAATCCGCGAAATTCCCTTCATAATCATGTGCGTACTTGTATCCGTCATGATACCCGAGGTCCTTCATCAACTGGGTCGGGGCATTGCGCAAATAAAGGGGAACCGGCAAATCCCCTGTCTTCTTAACGGCTGCCAAAGCCGCGTCGATAGCCATGTAGGAAGCATTGCTCTTTGGAGAACAAGCCAGATAGACCGCCGTCTGGCTCAAGGTAATCCGGCATTCAGGATAGCCAATCTTGTGCACCGTGTCGAAACAGGCGTTGGCCAGCAGCAAAGCGTTCGGGTTGGCGTTCCCGATATCTTCCGAAGCCAGAATCACCATGCGCCGGGCAATGAATTTCACATCCTCCCCTGCCGCCAGCATCCGGGCCAGGTAATAAACCGCCGCATTCGGGTCACTCCCCCGTATGGACTTGATGAAAGCCGAAATGATATCGTAATGGTTCTCCCCTTGCTTGTCGTACAAAGCCAGGTTCTGCTGGATCAAGGAAGTAACCAATTTGTTGTCGATGACCAGCTCCCGACGGGCTTCCCCAGCCTCGGCTTTTCCGAGCGAAACCAGACTTTCCCCCACGACCACTTCCATCGCATTGAGCAATTTACGCCCGTCCCCGCCCGAAATCCGTTTCAGGGCTTCGGTTTCCTGCAAACGAATCCGCAACGGATAGTTCGCCTCCACATAGGCAACCGCCCTTTGTATCAACGTATCCATCTCTGAAGAGGAAAGCGGCTGCAAGACATAGACTTGGCAACGGGAAAGCAAGGGTGGAATGACCTCGAAGGAAGGGTTTTCGGTGGTCGCCCCGATAAAAGTGACCAACCCCCGTTCCACCGCCCCCAACAAGGAATCCTGCTGGGATTTGCTGAAACGGTGGATTTCATCGATAAACAAAATCGGTCTCCCGTTTTCAACCCCGTCCAAGCCTTCCACGACCTTTTCCGTTTCCCCTGCATCCTCCCCGCCGAACAAAGACAAGGCATCACGCTGCTTCGAGGCTTGCTTTTTTTGCAAGGCCTCCGCTTTCTCCAATACCTCGCGGACTTCTTTTACCCCGGCCAAAACCGCGCTCAAAGTAAAGAACGGACGCTTCAGATATTGGGAAATCAGATAGGCCAATGTCGTCTTGCCCACCCCTGGAGGTCCCCACAGAATCATGGAAGGCAGATTCCCCGACACGATGGCCTTGCGCAAAACCGCATCCGGTCCCATCAGGGGAGTCTGGCCGATATATTCCTCAAGACGTCGAGGACGAAGCCGTTCTGCCAATGGAGGGTTCATGCCAACAACAAAAATACGGTATTCTTCTTCTGTATCGATGCCGGATTCCCGCGCCATTGGGCCACGGTCCGGGTCAAAATGCTCTCATCAGGCAAGGTGATGTTGGAAGCCACGCAAAGCCGGGTGGAAGCATGGCATACCGAAACAAGGCTCTCGAACATGGCCTGGCTACGGTACGGCGTTTCTATGAACAACTGGGTCTGGTTCTTCCGGCGCGAGACCGCCTCGATTTCCCGGATAGCCGCCTCCCTTTCCTTGGGTGAAGCCGGCAAATATCCGTTGAAACAGAAACTCTGGCCATTCAAACCGGAAGCCATCAAAGCCAAGAACAAGGAAGACGGCCCGCTGAAAGGCACCACTTTCACCCCTTTCCGCTGTGCCCAATCCACGGCCAAGGCCCCCGGATCGGCCACGCAGGGCAAACCCGCCTCGGACAACACGCCCATATCCTGGCCCGACAGCTCCTTCTCATCCACGCCCTGGGCCAGCAAGACTTCCTCCAGGCTCCCGGCCCGGACATGTTCGTTGAGTTCCACGAACAAGACCTCTTCAAAAGGCCGGGTGTAACCTATCTTGCGGAGGAACCTGCGAGCCGAACGCAAATCTTCCACGAAAAAGGCGCGAAGGTGCCGCATCCGGGACAGGTAGTCCGCCGGCAAGACCGAAGCCGGGTCGGTATCGCCCAAGCAGACAGGCAGCAACAACAATCTCGCCATGCACCCTCCCCTAATTCTTTATCTTCTTTTCCAATTCTTCCACCATGGCACGGAAATTCTTGTCCGTCTCCACCATGTTCATGACCGTCTTGCAAGCATGCAACACCGTCGAATGGTCGCGCTTCCCGCATTGGGAACCGATGGCCGCCAAAGAGGCCTTGGTGTACTTGCGGGCAAAAAACATGGCCAGCTGCCGGGCCGTCACGATGGGACGGAACTTCCGGTTGGAGTTCAATTTGTCGACCGGCAAATCGAAATAGTCGCAAACGACCTTCTGGATATAATCTATCGAAATCTCCTTGACCGAGTTGTGGACAATCTGGTCAATCATCCGTTTGGCCAGGTCCATGGTTATCGTCTTCTTGTTCAAGATGGACTGGGCCAGAAGCGAGTTCAGTACTCCTTCCATTTCCCGCACGTTGGTCGAAATGCTGTAAGCGATGTATTCAATCACATCCTTGGGCATTTCCACGCCGCTGGTTTGCAATTTCCGCTTGAGTATCGCAATCCGCGTTTCCACGTCCGGAACCTGCAAATCAGCCGCCAAACCCCATTTGAAACGGGACAGCAAACGCTGCTCTATCCCCTGCAATTCCACCGGAGGTTTGTCTGAAGAAATCACAAGCTGCTTCCCGCTCTGGTGCAGCTGATTGAAAATCTGAAAGAAAGCGTCCTGGGTAGCCGGTTTCCCCGCCAACTTGTGGATATCATCGATCAACAAGACGTCGATGACTTGGTAAAAATGCGTGAAATCATTGGTCGTCTTGTTCTTGCAAGCATCCATGAACTGTTGGGTGAAAAGCTCGGCCGACACGTACAAAACCGTCAAATCCGGGTCGTTCAACTTGGCCTGCAAACCGATGGCATTCATCAAATGGGTCTTGCCAAGCCCCGTCGCCCCATGGATGAACAAAGGATTGAAAGCAGTCTTGCCCGGCTTCTCGGCAATGGCATAACCTGCAGCCCGGGCCAAGCGGTTGCAATCCCCTTCCACAAAATTGTCGAAGGAATAGTTTTCGTTCAACTGGGAGTTGATTTTGATTTTCTCCAAACCCGGAATCACAAAAGGATTGGGCAAATGGTCTTTGGGTGGTACAGGCATGGCGGTAGGATGGTTTCGGGTTTCCCTTTTATAACTGCTTTCGGCATGGATGGCATACGAGTCCGTATTGTCCACGACCACCGAGTATGTCAAACGCCCCTCCGGCCCCAAGACACGGTGTATCGTGGACCGAAGCAGTCCAACATAGTTCTCTTCCAACCATTCGAAAAAAAACGGACTGGGAACTTGTATGGTCAGGGTATTATCTTTCAACGACACAGGCCTGATTGGCAGGAACCATGTCCGGTAATTGGCGGATTCTCCCAAATTGTCCCGGAATATCTTCAGACACTCCTCCCATACGGCGATATAGTTTTTTTCCATGGTTTGGTTTGGTTAACAAGAGGACAAGCGGCAAACACCATCCCGGAACAGGACACATGCGCACGGCTTCAAACTCAAGATGAAGATTCCGAACTTTGCCAACAAGGTCGAATTCTGTTGAAAAGTGGGTTTTTCAACCCCACGATCGCCGCTTCCTTCCACTGCAAAGATGGAGCAAAAAAAGATAAGAAAAAAATGCCCCGAAACTTGTTTTTTTGAGAAAAACATATAGTCCATCCCTTGCAAAATCCCAAGCAACGGGGGCTTTCCACTACAAAATCTTGACGTTGCAAAACCCCCACTCCGGCAAGCCTCCCGATAGGGAAGGAAATCGCTTCAACCTCTTTTTTTTCCACATACTGTTGATTCACAAAAAGGGAGGGGGAATTCCTGATTCTTCCCCAAAAAAAATTCACATGTTGATAAAAATTTTCCGAACCGGACAGGTCACGGGCTTCCGGGGAAGCCGGACCGAAACCATCCGTTTCCGGGACATTTTGCCGGATTTTATGTAACTTCAAGCTCGCGATTCAAAAGGTGTTTCACCTCAAACCGCTGATTCATGGAATCTTGAAACCGTTTGGCAACCTATCCCGCCCAGCCGGTCCCTAGGGGAATCCAACCCGCCTTGGAACTGCAAATCGGCGGTCCCCAAACCGTTTCACAAGCAAAAAACAAGATTATGTACCACTTTGAAACCAAAATCCGGACCTGTTATGCCGACGTGGACCAGATGGGCTATGTCTACTATGGCAACTACCCCAAGTTTTACGAGATAGCCCGGACCGAAACCATCCGTTCCCTGGGCATGTCTTATAAGGAAATCGAAGACCGGGGTGTCATGATGCCCGTCATCGAAATCGGCATCAAGTACAAACGGGCCGCCCATTACGACGAACTCCTTTCCGTCCATACCTTCGTCAAGGAAATGCCCCAAGGAGTCAAGATGACCTTCTTCCACGAGGTCTACAACGAAAAAGGAGAGCTGTTGAACGAAGGTTTCGTCACCCTCGCTTTCATGCGTTCTTCCGACCACCATCCCTGCCGGGTTCCCGGATTCCTGAAGGAACTCCTCGCCCCGCATTTTTCGCGGACAGAGATGGAATAAGGACAGGGATGCAAAAAACGAGACCATAGGAGCCATATCCCGGAGAGAAAGATTCGAATTTCCTGACCGTCAGCAAGCCAGCGGCGGGGATTTCCCCGCCCCGGATGCAAAAAAGCCGGGGACAATCACTTGACCCCGGCTTCCCAAAGGAGTATATCCTCGTCTTATTTCGCGTAATTGACAGCCCGCGTTTCGCGGATGACCGTAATCTTGATTTGTCCCGGATAAGTCATTTCTTCTTGGATCTTGCGGGACAAGTCCAACGAAAGCTGGCACGCCTGGTCATCGCTCACCTTGTCGGCCCCCACGATGACACGCAATTCACGTCCGGCCTGGATGGCGTAGGTCTTCACCACGCCCGGATAGGACAATGCCAAGGATTCCAAATTGTTCAAACGGTTGATATAAGCCTCCACCACTTCGCGGCGGGCACCCGGACGCGCTCCCGAAATGGCATCGCAAACCTGGACAATCGGGGAAATCAGGTTCGTCATTTCCACCTCGTCGTGGTGGGCACCGATGGCGTTACAAACCTCGGGACTTTCCTTGTATTTCTCAGCCAGCTTCATCCCCAGGATGGCGTGCGGCAATTCCGGTTCGTTGTCGGGTACCTTCCCGATGTCGTGCAAAAGCCCCGCCCGTTTGGCGATTTTGGGATTCAAGCCCAATTCTGCCGCCATGGTGGCACAAAGGTTGGCCGTTTCCCGGGCATGCTGCAAAAGGTTCTGCCCGTAAGAAGAACGATACTTCATCTTCCCGATCATGCGGGTCAGCTCGTTACTCATGTTCAGGATTCCCAAGTCGATGCATGTCCGCTTGCCGGTTTCCATGATTTCCTGCTCGATTTGCTTCTGGGTCTTGGCCACCACTTCCTCGATACGGGCCGGATGGATACGTCCGTCCGTCACCAGTTTATGCAAAGAAAGCCGGGCAATTTCGCGGCGAACCGGGTCGAAGCCCGAAAGGATGATGGCATCGGGAGAATCATCGATGATGATTTCCACGCCTGTCAAGGATTCCAAAGCCCGGATGTTCCGGCCTTCCCGGCCGATAATCCGTCCTTTGATTTCCTCGTTCTCCAGATTGAATACGGAAACCGTGTTTTCGATGGCATGTTCGGTCGCTGTCCGCTGGATGGTCTCGATGACGATTTTCTGGGCTTCCTTGTTAGCGGTGAGCTTGGCTTCGTTGATGACATCCTTGATTTGGCTCAATGCCTCTGCCTTGGCCTCGTCCCGCAAGGAATCTATCAACTGGGTCTTGGCATCCTCGGCCGAAAGCCCCGCCAGAACTTCCAGTTTCTTGATTTGCTGGGCCTGAAGCTTGTCCATCTCGGACTGCTTGCGGCTGACGACCTGCAGCTGGTTGTTCAGATTTTCTTTCAAGATGTTGAGTTCGTTGTTCTTGCGTTGCAACTCTTCCATCTTGCGGTTCAACTCGGTCTCTTTTTGCTTGAGCCGGTTCTCGTTACGACTCAGGTTGCTGTTCCGTTCGGCCACGCTTTTGTCGTGTTCCGACTTCATCTGCAAGAACTTCTCCTTGGCCTGGAGCAATTTCTCTTTCTTGAGCATTTCTCCCTTTTCCTCGGCTTCCGCCAGGATTTTCTTCTGCTTCTTTTTAAGGAGAACCGAATTGATTACTGCCCAAAGGCCAAGGCCGGCAGCGAAAGCAATAATGACAAATAGGACATTTACATCCATTTCTTTTGGTTTTTATGGTGAGTAAAAGCCTATCAAAAGTAAAAGAAGAAAAACCGCATGCCCTATAGAGTTATAGAAAACTCCTACTCTATATTCATGGGGCAGCCTGTTTTTTCAGGTTTCTTATGTCTCCAAAGGAGATTCCCGAAGGAATTCAAAGCCTACCATCCCAAACCTGAGCCTTTCCCCAAAGTTTAAAATGTTGAGTTTTCAAACTGATGGTGGGCGATGCGGTTTTTCTCCTACCAGTAACATGTCAAGGAACAATGATATCGCAATTCCAAATGCAGCCTTTCCGGAGCATCCTCCTTCCCACGAAAGGGAACAGCCCCCCGGAACATCCCGGCCACTCGCCACGCGTACGGACTTTGACATCCGCCGGGCTTCCTTCTCTCCACACCAAGGGAAAGCGGCGAACGCCCCCTGTGGCATCCGGCTTGCAGCAAAGCAAATCCACCTCAAAGGGACAATATCCTGTCCACCTGCTGCAACCTTCCAAGCAAATCCCGATCCCTATATGCCAAACCTCTCTCGTTCTTAAGCGAATTGAGCGTGTACTGTAACGCTACCATCGACAAAAGATCCTGGTTATCTTTAAACGCATAATTCCGTGCGTAACTCTTCAAGCCTTCGTTGATTTTCCGGGCGGCTTCCCTGATCAAGGGCTCATCCTCCGGATCGACCATCAGCTTGTACGGTCTCTCACAGATATTCACGCTTATAGGTATCTCGCTCATTCTCCCTGGTCTAAGAACCTGTTTAAAATCCTTACCATCCTGGTCACCTGGATCCCGAGGAACCGCTTCCCTGTCCTGTCAATCCAGCGAAAACCGTTCCAAGTTTTTTGGCATCCCCTCCGCATGGCCTACCGCCACCCCGGGAATGCGTCCCAAAATCCATTGGAAGCCCTCGCCCGATGGTCCAAACAAATTTAAACAGCTTCTAAAAGCATCAGGCAACGGTCGATTTCTTTAATCAAGCCGTCAATGAATGCCTTGGCTTTTTGCGACTCTTGCTTATCGGTGTTCCGATTCAAGCTACCGCTTACTTTTAATATGCTGTTTTTATTCTCTAGCTCTTTCACCTTCTGCTTGTACAGTTCCAAAGAGACTTCCAACTCCCCCACCCGGGATTTCAGTTGCCGGTTCTCCATTTCCATGCGTTCCAGAATCCTCCTCAAGCCGAGGGCTTTCTGTTCGATTCCGGAAACCAAGAACTCCAAATTGTCCACTTTCTTCCTGTCAAGCATCACCGCAGGACAGGGACACGTTTTCCCGCGTCCATAATGGCCGGATTCCCATCCGGCCTGCCCTTACGGTTTCACTCCGCAAAGATACGGCAAAAAGGGAGATTTAACAAATGCCAAAAAATCACAACCGCATTTTGCCATTTAAGGGAATTGCACTACTTTTGCGGCCGGGTAAGTCTTACACGACCAGCTCCCTTCTAATCCCCCAGGGCCGGAAGGCAGCAAGGGTACGAAGGTTGTAGCGGTGCGATGTAAGGAGCTTACCCTTTTTTTTGCCCGGTCTGGAACGCTTGCAGGAGACGGTTTTGCTAAAAACTTGGCCACGAAACGCGCAAGCTTCCTCGAAACGGCGGGATATTTGGAGAACGGATTCAAAGCTTTCACCAGGAAATGCTGCTGAAGACATACGGACAAGGGCTTCAAGCCAAACAGATAGATCATATCGTGGAATGCCTCCGGCATGGGGGTATCATCATCTATCCCACCGACACCCTCTACGGCATGGGAACCGGGCTTTCCAACATCAAAAGCATCAACCGGCTCGCCCAAATCAAGCTCAAACGCAAGGAGAACCTCAACTACACCATTCTCTGCCACGATTTGAGCCGGCTTTCCCATTACGCGATGCCGATTTCCAACCCCTTGTTCCGCTTCATCAAGTCCCATGTACCGGGACCTTTCACTTTCGTGCTGAACGCCAACAACGAGGTTCCCAAGATTTTCCAAAGCAAGAAGAAGACCATCGGAATCCGGGTCCCCGACAATTTAATCGTGCACCAGATTGTGGAAGCCTTGGGCGAACCCTTGCTCAACACCTCCATCGACATCGGTTCCGACGAAATCGAATACGCCACCGACCCCGAAGCCATCCACTACCGTTTCGGGAAACAAGTGGACTTGGTCATCGACGGCGGCATCGGGAGCACAGCTTATTCCACCGTGCTCGACTGCACCAAGGACGAAATTGAAATTATCCGCCAAGGCATAGGCGAAATTTGAACTTTAAAACGTATCTTCGCAGGTAAAAACGGGATTCATGCCTGCACTCTCCCTACCCTCGAAAGACATAGAAAAGCAAATCAAGGACAAGCAGTTGGCTCCTGTCTACCTGTTATGGGGTGAAGAGGACTTCTTCATCGACCGGCTGACCGCGCTCTTTGAAACCCAGCTTCTGGACGAGATGCAAAAGGAGTTCGATTTCTCCCTTTATTTCGCCCCCGACCTCAAGAGCCAGGAACCGGGTCTGAAGGGTGTGATGGCCAATTGCAAGCAATTCCCGGTCATGTCGCCCTTCCAGGTGGTCATCATCAAGGAAGCCCAAAGCCTCGACAACTGGGGCCCGGTGGAAGACTACCTCCAGAACCCCGTCGCCACGACCGTCCTCGTCTTGATTCACAAGCACAAGAAGATAGACAAACGCAAATCGGTTTTCAAACGTATCGAGAAGGTGGGATACAGTTTGGAATCCTCCCCGCTTTCCGAGGCCAAATACCGCAATTGGACCGCCCGGTATATCAGTGAACGGGGATACTTGATCCAGAACCAAGCCTTGGCCCTGCTGAACGAATCCATGGGCAACAATTTGAACCTGATGGCCAACGAGCTGGAAAAGCTTTTCATCAACCTTCCCCCGGGTACGGAAATCAACGAGGAAACCATCGAGAAATATATCGGCATCAACAAGGATTACAACGTTTTCAAACTGGAGGAGGCCTTGGCGGTCCGGGATGTGGTCCGGACCCGGAAGATTTGCAATTACATCCGCCAGAAGCCCAAGGACTTCCCACCCCAGTTCGTCCTGCCGCAACTCTACCGGTATTTCGTGAAAATACTGCAAATCCATTATGCGAAAGACAAAAGGCTCGCCCATAACGAGGTGTTGAAAATCACGGGAATCGCCCCGTACTACTTCGACCAATACGAAAGGGCCAGCCAATACTACAATTACCGGAACACGGCAGCCATCATCCGCTTGATCCGCCAATACGATGCCAAGGCAAAAGGCGTGGATTCCAACGGAATGGAAATTGCCGACTTGATGGACGAACTCACGTTCAGGATTTTGCACATATAGTAAAACGCCTCCTGCACCATGAACGACAAACTGAATTTCCTCCTCCGAAGCCTGCTGGCTGTCGCCGTCCAAGACCGGGAAGCCTTCATCGGAAAGTTCGGGCAGCTTTGGGAAGACATTACCGGCGGGGATGCCGAAAGCGGGAAGGCCAAAGGAGAACAGCTGGCCCGAAGCATGGACAAACTGAGGGTCGAACTCCAAACCGAAGCCCTTGCCCGGAAAATGTCCAAGGAAGACAAAGCCGAAATCCTCGAAGCCCTTGCCAAGATAGAGAAACGCATCGAAGAACTGGATCGGAAAATGGAAAGAAGTGCCTCATGAACATCCTCAACCTGTACAGCAATATCCTCAAAGCCGGAAGATTCCTGCAAATCAGCCACATCCTTCTGTTGCACGGTATCCGGAACTGGTACTACAACACCCGTTTGGGGAGACGTCGTTTACGCCGCCATCCCGAAATCCCGCATCCCAGTACGCCCGAACGGATTCGCATCCTGATCGAGGACCTGGGACCTACTTTCGTCAAGTTCGGACAAATCCTGGCCGACCGTCCCGATGTGCTTTCCGAACGTTTCCGCCTGCCCCTGAAACAACTACAGTCTCATGTGGTCCCGATTGACGACCAAACGGCCAAAAGTCTGATTGAAAATGAGCTCTGCAAACCTATCGAGCATGTCTTTTCGTACTTCAACCCCCGATGTATCGCCTCGGCTTCGATAGGCCAGGTCTATGAAGCCAAGCTCCACAGCGGGGAAGAAGTCATCGTGAAAATCCAACGCCCCCATATCAAAAAGACCATCAAGCTCGATATCAAGCTGCTACGCTGGATGGTAGTCCGGCTCACCAAATCCTATCCCCAATACGCCTACATGGACCTGCCCGGTTTCGTGGAAGAATTCTCCAAACAGATGGCCAACGAGCTGGACTACTTCAACGAAGCCGAGAACATCGCCCGTTTCGGCAAGATGTTCGAAAATGAGGAAAAGGTCTACATCCCCAAGGTCTACTCCGAGTTCACGACCAAGAGCTTGTTAGTCATGGAGAAAGTGGGAGGAATTCCTCCCGACCAGACCGAAAAGCTCAAAGCGGAAGGTTACGATTTGCACGAAATCGCGGTCACGGGAGCCAACGCCTTGCTCAAAATGATTATGGAAGAAGGCTTCTTCCATGCCGACCCCCACCCGGGCAACATCTTCATCATGCCGGGCAACGTGGTCTGTTTCATCGATTTCGGCATGGTCGGGACCCTGAGGCCCCGTGAAATGAACTTCATCGCCAACTTCATCATCGGCTTCGTCCGCAAGAACCCCAAAGCCATGTGCACAGCCCTTTTGTCCCTGAGCGGCAAAAAATTCTATCCCGACATGGACGAACTGGAATTCGAGCTGGACTCCCTGGTCAAAAGGGTGGGTGGCGCCACAGTGGAAGAAATCAACTTCGCCGGAGCCATGCAAAGCTGTATCGACCTCTTGGTCAAGCACAAGCTGCGTGTTCCCTCGGGCATGTTCATGCTCGGGAAATCCCTGCTGACCCTGCAACGCTTCGCCGGACAGCTGGATCCGTCCCTTCCCCTTACCCCCCTGGTCCTGCCTTTTGCCAAGAAATTGGTTTCGACCCAATACAATGTCTCCAAAGTGGCCGGTTCTCTTTTCGACACCCTTTCGGACTACCTCAACCTCGCCCGGAGCCTACCGGTTCAAGTAGACGAAATCCTCTACAAAATCAAGGAAGGCAAAATCAGCCACGAGATGAAAGTGGAAGATGCCGAAGCCATGAACAAGGTCTTGCGCAACGCAGGAAACCGTATCGTCACAGCTATCCTGCTGACAGCCCTTTTCATCGGTTCGGCCCTGCTGATGGCCTTGGCGCCCCAGCTCACCTACGGCAAAATCCTGTTCTTCGCCTCTTCGGCTCTCATGCTTTTCATGTTGCTGCTCAGGTTATTCCGGAATAAATAGCTTGCTTGGAACCCGGATTCCCAGCGAGTTTTTTTGATTTTCATTTGGTTTATATTATAAACTACTTTATATTTGCATCATCATTCCCAAAGGATGATGCCTGGCAAGCAGCCTCCGGTAGCTGCACGACAAGGGCGGGAACCGGACCTGCCCGGACAAAAACCTAAAAAAAACACGACACCATGGAAAACACGGAAAAAATGGGGAACACGGAACTTTCCCCGGAAAAAAGCTTGCAACTAATCAGTTCCATCCTCCAGCAAAACCGGCAGGAAATATCCCGGAACACGGGTAAACCATTCCTTCTTTGGGGCTGCTTGAGCTTTCTTTCATCCTTGATCATCTGGTTACTTTGGTCACGGACCGGCAATCCGGCTTGGAACTTCCTCTGGTTCGCCATGACGTTGACTGGAGCCTTGCTTCATTGGCGTCTGGAGCGCAAAACGGAAGAAGGTGCCACCACCTTCCTCGCTTCGGCCATCGGTTCGGTCTGGATTCTTTTCGGTTGCACCAGTTGCAGCTTAGCTGTCATCAACATCTTCCTACCCATCCCTATCCTACTCTTCATCATGCTATTGATGGGCTTTTCCACTTCCTTGACCGGGGTCTTGATCAAAAACTCCGTCCTGAGCTGTTGCGGTATCCTGAGCATCCTGCTTTGCATCCCCCTCAGTGCCGGACGTTGGCTTTCCGGGCCGGACACCCTCTTGGCCATGGCCTTGGCCGCCTTGGTCGGTTTGGTCATCCCGGGCATCATCCTTTATTGTAAAACGGTAAAAAAGGCCTGAAAATGTTTAAGAAACTCGACCCGCTCCTCCACTCCGAACTGCGACTGGCCGTCATGTCCGTCCTGATTGGCGTGAAGGAAGCCGATTTCAACTTCATCAAGGAACAGACCCAAGCCACGGCAGGGAACTTGAGCGTCCAGCTCGACAAACTGGCCCAAGCCGGTTACATCCAAGTCGAAAAAGGGTTCGCGGGGAAAAAGCCCCGAACCCTTTGCCGGGTCACACCCCAAGGGATACAGGCCTTTTCCGATTATGTGGAATGCCTCAAAGGCTATATCCAGCATTAATGCGGTTTATCCTAACGGACCTTCTGGCTTTGCCGAAGACTGGCTGCACCTCGCATCTTATCCGTTCTGGCAAACCGCCGAAGAGGACAAGTTTCATTTTGCCACGCCAACAAAAAGGCGGTGTGCCGAGCTTTTAGCTCCGACACACCGCCTGAAATTTCATCAACAGTTTGAAGATTTGCCTGACCGCCAAACCTTCTTCCCTCACTTATTACCAAGGACCTCGTCCTTGAAAAGGGATTTCCGAACGGGCAAACAAGGTTCCGGAAAAACTTACTTGCCCAAGCCGACCAAGAACTTGACCGTTTCCGGGTCGTAATGCGAAAAGAACAAGCTTTCGGCCTTGTCCAACCGGGCAATGGCTGCCATGTCCTCTTCCGAGAGCATGAAATCGAACACATCGAGGTTCTGGACCATGCGTTCCTTATGGGTCGATTTGGGAATCACGACCACGCCGCGCTGAATCAGGAACCGCAAAGCTACCTGCGCCACGGACTTCCCGTATTCCGCCCCTACCCGCTGCAAGACAGGATTCGAGAAGAAGCCGTTACGACCTTCGGCGAAGGGCCCCCAAGACATGATCTGGGTCCCGTACGACTTCATGATTTCCTGGGGTTTGCGTTGCTGGTTGAACACATGGGTTTCCACCTGGTTCACCATCGGCTTGATTTCGGAAAACTCGGCCATATCGATGAAACGGTCGGGATAGAAGTTCGAAACCCCGATGGCCCGCAGCTTGCCGGCCTTGTAGGCCTCTTCCATGGCCCGGTACGTACCGTAATAATCGTTGAACGGCTGATGAATCAACATCAAGTCGATATAGTCGGTCTGCAGCTTGCGCAAAGACTCGTCGATGGAAGCCTTGGCCTTTTCGTAACCCGCATTGGAAATCCATACCTTGGAAACCAAGAACAGCTCCTGACGCGGTATCCCGCTTTTCTTCACTGCCGCACCGACCCCTTCTTCATTATGATAGGCTTGAGCGGTGTCCACCATACGGTAGCCCACGCTCAAAGCGTCCGCCACGCAACGTTCGCATTCACCGGGGTTCACCTGATATACCCCGTACCCCAGAACCGGCATTTCCACGCCGTTGTTCAATTTTACTGTTTCCATATCGTTGATTTTTTCAGGAAGCGCCCGCCCGGAGACCGTGGAACAGGTTCCGGCTCCTGTCCGGAACCTGCCCTTTCCCTTGAACGTGCCGCTTCGTTTTTTTTCGGGGCAAAAGTACGCAGTTCCAAATAGAAAGCTCTTGCACGAATGGCGGTTTCCTTTTCACTTTTTCCGGCGGTTTGCCATAACAGGCAATCTGGCTTCGCCGAAGACTGGCTGCACCTCGGCAAAAACGGTGCAAGTTGAGAGCCATGCCGGACTTGTTCGGAAATGGCCGAAACGCAGTCCGTTTTCGATGTAATCCAAGCTCAAGCATGTTGGGCTTCGGCTCTGCACTCGGTTTGTACAATCTTTGCAGCGTTGCTTTGGTTGCACAGAAAACAGGCAGAAGCGGTTCCAGAAAATTTCCCCGCACCAAGCCCCAACTTGGTCACGCCCATCAGGACACCGCTGAACCCGGTTCCGGTACATCTACCTAACCCAAGTCTGTAAACAGAATCCTGAACCCCTCCCTAAAAATTCACCTTTTCAAGATTGTAAGAAATTCGAAACAGCTTCTTAACCCTTTTATCCGTATTTTTGAGCCACATTCACGGAACAGGAAAGGCCCGGCCCCGTTAGCCTCCTTGCCGTTCCCCTTAACGAAAACCCATGAAAAGAATTCTTTTCCTCTTAACGGGCATCGCCCTCTCCTTGAGCCTCAAAGCCCAAGAAATCAAGAATGTCATCCTGATGATTCCCGATGGTTGCAGTACCGAATGGCTGGCATTCGGCCGCTGGATGAACGGAGGTGTTCCTCTCCATATCGATGCCCAAATCCGGGGTTTGGTCCGGACGTATTGTTCCGACAGCCCTATCGGGGACTCGGCGCCCACGGGAAGCACCTACGCCACCGGACATCGTTCCCGGGACGGTTTCGTAGCCACCTATCCCGAC
This sequence comes from uncultured Bacteroidales bacterium, assembly GCA_944321885.1. GTDB lineage: Bacteria > Bacteroidota > Bacteroidia > Bacteroidales > P3 > Pullibacteroides. Next base: position 24,428 of record CALUNB010000002.1, read on the forward strand.
CGGAGCATGGACAGAACCGGAAAACGTTTCGCCACCGATTCCAACCTCGCGTTCCGCCCCATGGCCACGTTGATGGAGGCCGCCCGGCAAAAAGGCATGAAGACCGGGGAAGTCGTGACCTGCTATTTTCCCCACGCCACACCGGCAGACTTCTTAGCCCACACGCCCGACAGGGACCAGTATTTCCGGATTTGCAAGCAGATGGTACACCAAGCCCCGGACGTGCTTCTGGGCGGGGGCAGCTATTTCATCGATTCGGCAAACCGCCTGGGCGGTTTCGATGCCCAAGCCATCTTGAATCAACAAGGCATCGTTTACACCCGGGACTTCACCCAAGTGCAAGAAGCGGCCCGCCAAGGAAAAGACAAAATCTGGGGTTTGTTCGCCCCCTATGAACTACCCTACGAAATCGACCGGCCTGCAAACCAAGCATCCCTGGCGGAAATGACCCGGCAAGCCATCGAAATACTTTCCCAAGGCGAAAACGGCTTCTTCTTGATGGTGGAAGGCAGCAAAATCGATTGGGGAGCCCACGACAACGACATCCCTGCCACGCTCCACGACTTCCTGGCCTTCGACCAAGCAGTGGGAGAAGCCTTGGACTTCGCCCGCCGGGACGGCCAGACCCTCGTGGTCGTCGTCCCCGACCATCAGACCGGAGGTCCCAGTATCGGCAATTACCGGAGCAGCAACATTTACGCCGAAATCAGCGTCGAGGATATTTTCGGCAAGATTACCCGTTTCGACAAAAGCGTGGAACAGGCCTGCCGGGAAATCATCACCTCGGCCCGGACTCCGGATTTGACCCGCATGAAGGAAGGTATCCGGGAATCCCTCCGGCAGGACTTCGGCATCGGAACACCGGAGCCTCAAATCGTGGACAGCTTAGCCGGGATTTTCCTTCGGAAAGGTTTCGGGGACGCGAGCGTGCGTGCCTTGGCTCAAGAAATCAACCGTCATTCTTATATAGGATGGACGACCCACGGGCATCATGGCGGAGATGTGTTCCTGGCCATCTACCATCCCCAAGGACGAGTTCTCCAAGGGGTCGTGGACAACGAGGAAATCGCGCCCTATATCTGCCGGGAAGCCGGATTGGGTAATCTGGACTCACTCTCGGCCCGCCTGTACCAACCCGTGGAAAGGATTTTCCCCGGTTGCAAGCTCCGGATACAAGGAGAACCGGAGAATGAAAGCCAGGACCCCGCCTATGCGGACATCCGTTTCGAGGGCAAGAAAATCCGCCTCTTTCCCAACAGCCCTTATTGCGAAATCAACGGAAAACGAGTGGATTTGCCGGGACTTTGCATCTATAATGGAAAAGGCTTCTACCTGCCAATCCTGGAGACGTGGATGCCGGGGAAAGCCAATACCCTGTAAGCGTTTTTTCCGGGGTGCGGAAAAGAAAATTTGTTTTTCCAAAAAAAGATAGTATCTTTGCGCCCCTGTTGCCCAGATGGCGGAATTGGTAGACGCGCCACTTTGAGGGGGTGGTGTCGGTTTCGACGTGCAAGTTCGAGTCTTGTTCTGGGCACAAAAGCAAAGGTCTCCGTTTGACGGATACCTGCCCAAATGGCGGAATTGGTAGACGCGCTAGTTTCAGGGACTAGTCTCAGCAATGAGGTGCAGGTTCGAGTCCTGTTTTGGGCACTGTGGAAGCCTCTTGAATCCTCGGATTCGAGAGGCTTTTTCGTTTCCGGAAAGACTGCGAATCCCAAAACCATGACCGTAAACGCCAATCATTCCCCTACCCTCAAGAGAAAACTCCAACGCACAACATCGAAAAAGCCAATCGGGAAACCGAAATAAGCACTTCGACCCTGAAGTTCCAAGATAGGAACGCAAAACTTTCCCTATTCTATATTTTTTATTACTTTCGCGCTTTGAAAATTTGGCAGGTGTGCCCTGGCTTTCCCAAAGCTGTCCAAGGGCAAGAAGCCAAGCGGGAAAACCATTGAAAACAACATTTAGCGTTCAATACCATGGCAGAAAAAGAGGAAAAAGGCGAAAAAGTCGTTGAAAACGTAGAAGTAGCCCTTGAAAAGACGGGGGATTTCTTTGAAAAACACAAATCCTTAATCATCACCGTTTTAATTGTCATTGTTGTTTTGGTGGCCGGATATTTCGGTGTCAAATACCTGTACTTGGCCCCGAAAGAGAAAAAGGCGGCAACGGAGATGTTCCATGCCCAACGCTACTTTGAGATGGACTCCACCCAGGTTGCCTTGAACGGTGACGGGCAACATCCCGGATTCCTCGAAATCGCGGATTCCTACGGCTCCACCAAAAGCGGGAAACTGGCCCACTATTATAGCGGTCTCATCTACCTGCACCAAGGCAACTTCCAAGAAGCTGTCGCCCATCTGGAAAAGTGCAGTCCGAAAGACCCTGTGCTTTTCATCCTTTCCCGCCAAGCCTTGGGTGATGCCTATTGGGAATTGGAACAACCGCAGAAGGCCTTGAACTGCTATAATGAAGGCGCTTCCAAGTACGATAACGACATCCTGACACCGGGCATCATGATTCGTGCGGCCTCGGTACATGAAAGCCTCGGCCAATACGACCAAGCCTTGAAAGTTTACGAGAAACTGCGCAACCAGTTTCCCTTGTCGAACGAAGCCAGGGATGCCGACCGTCAGATTGCCCGCCTGAAAGCCAAAGCAGGCAAATAAGAAAGACTCCCGTCCATGAAGGGGGACAACCGGAACGCTTCCAGAAGCCCGGTTATCCCCTTTCTTTTTATCGGGAATCCCGCTTGTCAGAGAAGTTTTACCCATCTAAAAGAACGAACCATGTCCACACAAGACCGGGTATTGGACAATACCCAAAACAACCTCCCCGTCGACAGGGAACACCGCTTCGTGGTCCTGTACGCCGAATGGAACCAGGAAATCACCCATGCCCTCCGCGACGGATGCCTCGAAACCCTCGAACGCCAAGGCGTTACCCAAGACCGGATTTCGTGCGTTGCCGTGCCGGGCAGCTTCGAGCTTTCTTCCGCCGCCGCATGCTTTGCCGCCCGGGAAAATATCGACGCGGTGATTTGCTTGGGTTGCGTGATCCAAGGGGAGACCCGCCATTTCGACTTCATCTGCCAGGCAGTGGCCCAAGGTCTGACCCAAGTGGGTATCCAATACCTTAAACCGGTCATTTTCGGGGTCCTGACCACTAACACCCGGGAACAAGCCCTGGAACGCGCCGGCGGGAAGTTAGGCAACAAGGGTGCCGAAGCCGCCGAAGCGGCTTTGCTGATGCTGGAAGCCTGCAAGAAATAGGTCTAAGGCGGTGCGTGATAATGGGCAATCTGGCTTCGTTGCTGTCGAGTCTCGAACTCAGTCACGTACTTCAGTACGCTCCTTCGTTCTCGCTCTCAGCGCCTTGCATCTTACCCATTCTGACACACCGCCGAAAATGTGACCAAAAATTTATTTTGACACACTCTCACAAACCGGATTTCCGGTCATTTGGGGAAAAACGACTACCGAAAACGCCATGAATGAAAGAATCGTTTTCATGGGCACGCCGGAATTTGCTTCCGCCTGCCTGAAAGCCTTGGTCCAAGCCGGGATGGACGTGGCCGCCGTGGTCACCATGCCCGACAAACCCATTGGAAGAGGTCATAAAATGGGTTCGTCCGATGTCAAAAAGACGGCCTTGGAATTAGGCCTACCCCTGCTCCAGCCCCAAAACCTCAAAGACCCGACCTTCTTAGAAAGCCTGCGGGCCTACGATGCCGCCTTGCAAATCGTGGTCGCGTTCCGCATGCTGCCCAAGGAAGTCTGGGCCATGCCCCGTTTAGGGACTTTCAACCTCCATGCCTCCCTTCTGCCCAAATACCGGGGAGCCGCCCCGATACAACGGGCCATCTGGAACGGGGAAGAAGAAAGCGGGGTCACCACCTTCCTCTTGGACAAGGACATGGACACCGGGGCGATTCTTTTCCAGGAAAAGCTCCGTTTGGATGCCGAAGAAACCGCCGGCAGCCTGCACGACAAGCTCATGTCCATCGGGGCACCCTTGGTGGTCAAGACGGCGCGCGCCCTTTTCGAAGGTACCGTCCAAGCCGTTCCCCAACCCAAGGCAGACGTTCCCTTCCCCGAGGCCCCCAAGATTTTCAAAAAGGACTGCGTCCTGGACTACCATCTCCCGGCCGGACTCCTCCACCGCCAAGTCAAGGCCTTGAGTCCTTACCCGGGTGCCATCGCTTATTTGCACAATACGGAAACAAACGAAACAACACCCATCAAAGTACTTGTAAGCCATTTTTCCAAAGATATCCAAAAAAGTTATACACAGGGAGGCGTGATTTCCGACGGGAAACATTTTCTCGGAATGGCTTGCAGCGAGGAAAGCGCCTTGTTTTTCGACAAAATACAACTCCCTGGGAAAAAAGCACTTACAATAGAAGAGTGTTTGAGAGGATTCCGGCTTGGAAATTGTAACACACTCTCTTTTAGCAAAGTTATGAACATGGACAATGCGAACTAACAGACTATAAGGGTGTTCGCTCTTTTGGTTTTTTACTCAAGTCTTTTATTTTTGTATCATTAGTTATCTTATTGTTTAACACCTAAACATAGAAACGATGAACAAAACAGAATTGATTGATGCCATGGCTGCGAAAGCTGAGCTTTCCAAAGCCGATGCCAAAAAAGCGCTCGAAGCTTACATGGATGCCACCGCTGAAGCTTTGCAGAAGGGAGACAAAATCGCCCTTGTAGGTTTTGGAACTTTCAGCGTGCAGAAACGCGCTGCCCGCGACGGACACAATCCCCGTACAGGGAAGAAAATCAAGATTGAGGCAAAGAGCGTTGTCAAATTCAAAGCAGGTGCCACGCTGACAAACAATTTGAAGTAAGAGCTGTTCAAGATTTTTTCCAGTCCTGGAATTCCCCTGTCGGAAACCTTTGTTTTTCCGTATCCATTCCAGCAAGGAACATGACATGAAGTAAAATCCTACCTTTTTCACTTCTGGTTTGCCAGAAACTGAACGGTGTGCCCGGGAAAAAGCCCTTACCGGAAACGTGGATTGCTCCCCCTTGTGTGAGGATTCCCTTCCGGAAGTCTTGGATTCCTTCCTTTCCTGGCGCACCGTTTTTTAACAGCTTTCCGCCGGTCTCCCCGCAAAATCAAAAAAACATCTTTACCTGAACAGGAACAAAAGTTCGACGGCGGTATTCATAACGGGTAATCTGTTCCGCCGAAGCCCCTCCGTCCCGGCCTTGCTCAAGCAAAGAACCGCTTGGCATGGCTCTCGGCTTTTGCTATCTTTGACTGTTGTCGAAGATAGGATACGGTTCGGCAGATCCAAACTGGAAACTGCGTTTCCGTTTGTCTCTGCACTCACCTTTCCGTATCTTTGCCCTTGATTATCGGCGGAGCCTTGCGGGGAACACGCTCAGGCTCCGTCAGTTCGACCAAACTTGAATCGTGAAATTTAAAACAGCTTCCAAGCGTCCCATTGCATCATGGCAGAGATAATCAAACATGAAGGTATCGTAACGAATGTCGAACCCGGCTCCGTCACGGTCAAAATCCAATCCACCTCGGCCTGCGGGTCTTGCCACGCCAAAGGCCTATGCCAAATGAGCGAAAAAACAGACAAAGATGTCGTTGTCAAGACCAAACACAGCCAAAGTTACCAAGTAGGAGAAACGGTCGATGTGTCCCTCACCTCCGGTCTGGGCATGAAAGCCGTCCTCTATGCCTATGTGTTTTCCTTGGTGGCCGCCGGTATCGGCTTCTTCCTGGGCTCGCTGTTCACCGACAACCAAGGCATCTGGGGGCTTTGCGCCCTTGCCGGCTTGGCGCTTTATTTCGTTGTCTTGAAATTGGTTTCCCGGAAAATCAACAATAAATTCCATTTCGGCATCGCCCATAAGACGGAACTTCCGTTGGAAGCCCAAGAATAACAGGAAGTGCGGCAAACGCATCTCCATTGCATCAGTTATCAATCTAAAATTCACGAATATGAAACTCTTACAAGACAAGGTGGCACTCATCACCGGTGCCTCCCGGGGTATCGGGAAAGCGATTGCCCTCAAATTCGCTTCGGAAGGAGCTTCCATCGCTTTTACCGACCTCAAGGATGACGAGAACATGGCAGCCTTGGTCAAGGAACTGGAAGCCATGGGCGTGAAAGCCAAAGGATACGCATCCAACGCGGCCAACACGGAAGAAACCGCGAAGACGGTAGCCGCCGTCCATGCCGATTTCGGCCGGATCGACATCCTGGTCAACAACGCCGGTATCACCAAAGACGGCCTGTTGCTCCGGATGAGCGAAGAACAATGGGATGCCGTCCTCAATGTCAACCTCAAATCGGTCTTCAATTTCACCAAGGCCGTAGCCCCCATCATGAGCAGCCAAAGGAGCGGCAGCATCATCAGCATGAGTTCCGTGGTAGGGGTTTCGGGCAATGCCGGACAAGCCAATTATTCGGCTTCCAAGGCCGGTATCATCGGCTTCACCAAGTCGGTAGCCAAGGAATTCGGCAAGCGGGGCATCCGCGCCAACGCCGTGGCCCCGGGCTTCATCATCACCGACATGACCGCCCAGCTTTCGGAAGAAGTCCGCAAGGATTGGGCCAGCAAGATTCCCTTGCACCGTGGCGGGACCCCGGAAGACGTAGCCAATGTCTGCTTGTTCCTCGGCTCGGAACTTTCCTCCTACGTGAGCGGACAAGTCCTGCATGTATGCGGCGGGATGAACATGTAAGATTATTCTGAACACAAACCTCTAAGAAGAAGAGGCTGTGTCAAAATAAAATTTTCATGGAACCGGCGGTGCATCAGAATGGGATTACCCGTTATCACGCACCGCCATCCATTCCCTAGGGTTCCGGCACCCCATCGTGCTTGGAAAACCCAATCTCAGAAGCTCCGGATATGATTCAATTCTCGGTCCCCTATTGGTACTTAGGAATAGCTGCCCTGGTCGCCGCCGCCTATACTGCCGCCTTGTACCACAAGAACAAGAAAGACGGGCTGGACCGGGTCTGGAGACATATCTTGGCCAGCATCCGTTTCCTGTCCGTCTTTTTGCTTTGCGTTCTCCTGATGTCCCCCTTGGCCAAAGGGGAAAAGGAATTCATCGAGAAGCCGGTATGCTACATCGCCGTGGACGATTCCCGTTCCATGCGGGCCGCGCTCAACCCCCGTTACCGGGAACAAAAAGACGATGACAGCCTCGCTTTCATCCCTTCCGGTTTCGCCCAAGAAACCCAGAACCACATCGACCGGCTCGCCCGGAATCTGTCGGACAACTTCCAAATAGAAAGGCTCAGCTTCGGACAAGAGATCCGGAGCGGCGCGGAAGCCCTTTCTTTGAACTACGAGCAGGAAGCCAGCGATTACGCCCAAGCTTTCGATTTCATAGCGGGGAAACACCCGGACCGGAAAGCCGTCTGCATCCTGGTCTCCGACGGACAAGCAAACCGGGGCCGGAATCCGGTTCCGGCATACCGATCCTGTCCCTTCCCACTCTACACGGTCGGCATTGGCGACACGATTTCCTATCCCGACATCTACATCGATGACTGCCGTTTCAATCCCTATACCTTCCTAAACAACCGTTTCCCTGTTGAAATCCGGCTCGGCCAGCAACAAGCGCCCAAAGCCCTGAGCCGCTTGAGCCTCTCCGAAAACGGGAAAATCCTCCATCAACAAACCATCGATTTCTCCAAGACGGAAAACGTTGTCCAATGGGAACTCGAAGCCACGGAAAGCGGAATCCACCGTTACACCCTGCGTTTGGAAACCATCGGACAAGAAAAAAACACGGAAAACAACCTAAAAGAAATCGTCATCCGGGTTTTGGACAACCACCAAAAAATCCTGATTATAGGAAACAACCCGCATCCCGACCTCTCCTGCCTGCACCAAAGCTTGTCCCTCCAGGAAAAATACCAAGCCGAAGTAGTCTTGGCCAAGGATTTGCCCCGGAAATTTCCCCAAGCATCCGCCTTGCAAGCCTACGACTTGTTCATCCTGCACGGCCTGCCCTCCCGTTCCTTCCCCTTGGACGAATACCGGGAATGGCTGGAAACGAAGCCCTGCTGGTATGTGATAAGCCCTTCCACAACCTTGGAACGCATCGGCAAGACAAGGATAGGACTGGAAATCCAAGCCAAAAGCGAAGCCTGGAACGAAGCCCAAGCCAGCGTAAACCCCGCTTTCAGCTTGTTCGCCATCGAAGCGGAGGAAGCCCGGAGCATCGGCCGATGGCCTCCCCTTTGGACACCTTTTGCCGACTACCAAAGTGCCGGAAACGGTCGGATTCCTTTGTACCAAAATATTTTAGGAATCAACACAGAAAATCCGCTGTTATGGATTTCCCCTCCTTCGAACCGGAGCTGCGCGGTCCTTTGCGGACACGGGCTGTGGCGGTGGCGCATGGCCGACTACCGGAACGAAGGCAATACCGGAATTTTCGACCGGCTGATAGACCACTGCGCCGCTTTGCTTTCGGAGGTGAAACCGGACGAAAACCTGATTGTCCGCTGCCCGGACTTGCTCCGGAACACCGAGGCCCTCCATGTCTCGGCCAGCCTTTACAATCCAGATTTCGAGAAAGTCCGGTCCGCCCGTCTGCGGATGTACCTGCGCCAGGAAGAAAACGGGCAGGAATACGTTTTCGAGTTCCTGCCCCAAGGCGAAGAATATTTCCTCGATGCCGGTTTCCTGCCCGCCGGGAACTACACCTACCGGGTCGAAGCCCGGAACGGGGAAGAATCCTATGCAACCGATGGCAGCCTCTGCATTGTCCGTTCGCAATGGGAGAACCTGCAACTGCCTACCCGTTTGGAATTGTTGCAAAGCTTGGCTCTCTCTTCGGGGGGGAAATCGTACTACGCGGGCTCCGCCTATGAAGCCCGACCTGGAATCTGGGAAGAGCTGGAGCAAGAAATTTCGAACCGCAGGGAACTCAAGCCGGAAATTTCCTATCGGGAAACTTATCTTCCATTCCTCGAAAGTCCATGGCTCCTCGCAATCATCCTTTTCCTTTTCTGCTTTGAATATTTTGCCCGGAAACGTTTCGGGAACCTTTGAATCGAAAACGGCTTGGTTCCGGAAAACCGTCCCCAAGCCGTTCCAATGAATCCTGGAAAAGAGAATGATGCGACAAATCTACAAAAGACGACCCGCCACTTCCGCCAAGGGGCTCCTTTCACCTTTTACCAGGTTCACCGTGGCAAACAACTCTTCCCCGAACATGCGGTCGCAAAGGTAGCTGAGCCCGTTGGAACGCGAATCCAGATAGGGGGAGTCGATTTGGTGCAAGTCACCGGTAAAAACCATCTTGGTCCCTTCCCCGGCCCGCGTGATAATCGTCTTCACCTCGTGCGGGGTCAAATTCTGGGCTTCGTCCACGATAAAGAAGGTGTCGGACAAGCTCCGCCCACGGATATAAGCCAAAGGCGTAATCTGGAAATTCCCGCTCTTCTGCATTTCCTCTATCTGGGCGAACTCCTTGGAAGAAATCCGGGTCTTGTTCTTGATGACCGCCAAATTATCGTAAAGCGGCAGCATGTAGGGAGCCAGTTTCTCGTTGGCATCCCCCGGCAGGAACCCCATGTCCTGGTTCTGCAAAGGGATGACGGGACGGCTCAGCAAAATGGATTTGTACGAATCCATCTGCGCCAAAGCCGCTGCCAAAGCCAACAAGGTCTTTCCGGTTCCCGCCACCCCGGTCAAAGCCACCAGCTGTATGTCCGGACGCATCAAGGCATCCAAGGCGCACGCTTGCTCGTCATTGCGGGGTGAAATACCGGAAACCGTGCGGGCTTCCACCTTGACCACCGATTTGGTACGGGCGTTGTAAAACACGGGCATCCGGGTATCGGCACTTCCTATTTCAAAATACTCGTTATCCACCGGCTTCACCTTCAAGGCCTTCGGACTAAGGCCTTCGGGCTTTTCATAAAGGCTCGCTATCAACGAATTGTCCACTTTCACATGGCCGACCCGGCGTTTATTCAGTTCCTCTTCGTCCGGACTCTTGTCGTTCAGGTAATCCTGGGAAGGCATTCCGAACGCCTTGGCCTTCATGCGCAGGTTCACATCCTTGGTTACCAGGCAAACATGGCGTTGCGGGTTTTCTTCCTGCAAATCCAGAGCCACGGCAAGGATACGGTGGTCGGGAATATCTTCCATGGCCGCATCCTTCATTTCCGGGCGCAAACCCTTCCCTATTTCCACGCTCAGACGGCCCATACCCTTTCCTAACGGGACTCCGCCATCGAACAAACCCTGACCGGAGAGTTTGTCGAGCGAACGCATGATTTCCCTGGCATTGAAATTGATTTGATCGTTCCCCTTCTTGAAGTGGTCGATTTCCTCCAAATCCACCAAAGGAATCACAATGTCGTTGTCTTGGAACTTGTACAAAGCCCGGTAATCGTGCAAAAGCACATTGGTGTCCAAGACAAAAATCTTAGGCAATTTCTTGGCAGGGCTTTTACCTTTCCGGGAGGCTTGCGGGGCCTTGCCTGTCCCTTGGGTCTTCTTTTCCGTTTTCATAGGCTATGTTTTGAGAAAATGTCTAAACCATTCTTCAATCCTTTCAGGATTATAAAAATTTCAAACAGCTTCATGGAACCGGGAGCAGGATTGAGGGGCGACCATCCACTAAAGGGCGTCCAAATCCCGATAAAATTCAGGAACCTCTCCCAAATACTTGGCTTTGACCCGCAAACCAGGTTCCAACAACACCTTGGTCGGGAAACCGCTGACCCCGTAAGACAAAGCCACATCGTTTTCCGCCGTCCCGTTCATCACATTAATCCAGGCAATACCTTCCTTTTCTACCATCGCCCGCACTTTTTCCACTTTGTCGCGGCAGGCGATACTGATGAACACCACTTTGCCCTTATGTTTGGCATAATATTCCTTCATTTGGGGAATTCCCTTGACACACCAAGGACACCAGGTTCCCCAGAAATCCAAAACCACATATTTGTCGGTGTAATCCGCAAGGGAAACGGCTTTCCCGTCCAAACCGGTCAGGCTGAAAGCCGGAGCCACGGAACCGGGAACCAGCTTGGCATCGTTGGCGCGAAGCAGCAAACGGTGTTCCGAAGCCGCTTTCATCTTGTCCAGCCGTTCCTTGAGGATACCGTCCCGGACCGAAGCGTCCAATTTGTCGTAATAAGCCAGGAATGTGTCTGGTTCGGGATTTTGCAACAGGAAGAAAGCCGACATCAGGTTGTCCGGATTGTCTTGGACATAGCTCAAGGAGGCTTGACGTATGGACTGGGAAAGCCCGGCCCGCAAAGCATACAAACTGTCCAGATATTTCTCATCGGCGTTCTCGTAGCCCTCTTCCAACTCCTCGGCAATCTGGTCGGCCAGAATCTGACTCTTGACATACAAGCTCTTGGCTGCATTGCGCAAACCCGACTGGGTCTGCAAATCGCCTGAACCCGTCAAGTCATAGGCCAAGAACCCGTCCTCGTAACGGGCATCCAAACGTATCTTCTCTCCCGGCATGGCCAGGAATACCACTTGATGGCTTGCCGGTACCGAAGCCCGGCCATTCCGTACCCGGACATCCTTGTCCACCACGACATGCACTTCGGTCGGCGAAGTCAAGGAGGGGTTCCAACAGAACCTGCCTCCGGTCATCCGGACCGTGTCGTACAAAACCGAATCGGCCATGGCAAGAGGGCTGGCCGAAATATACACATTGGCGGAGTCCACGCCCTTGAAACGGGCATCCAACAAGGCATCCTGCTTGGAACCGCAAGCAACGGACAACAGGGCCGGCAGAACCACCGGCACTCCTTTTTTCAATGTAGAAACAAAACTCATTTCTCTTTTCTTTTGAACTATTTACGAATGATTTTTGACGGATTTGTTTAGAAGCTGTTTAAAATCTCTTACAATCCCGAAACGCCTTCCACTTCCCGTTCTCCCTTCAAGACCTTGACTGCTTCCAGGAAGTCGTCGTCCTTTTGCAAATAGGTGGGATAGAAACCGGCATCATCGTACAAGTCCCTCCCAATCAAAGCCTTCAAGGTCAGGCGCATTTCCAGGCCGTATTTGGCAATGCTGGCCGTATCACGCGCCAAGCCCTTGGATTCCGCATACCGGATGAAGCCCTCGAACAAGGCATCATCCACCTCGAAATCCCGCGTGAAAGCTTCCGCCGAAGGATAAGCTTTCTTCAATTCCTTCCGGTGCTTGTTCGTGTAATTGAACGAATAATCGTAGCTGTACCCCCGGTTCGACAACTGGTTCATATACACGAAAAGACTATCGGTCTTGTACGGCAGCAACACATCGGGCACGATACCCCCTCCCCCGTAAACCACCCGGCCATTCTTGGTGTAATAGGCCACCGTGTCGGTATGCAGGGTCGTATCCTCCCCTGTCATCTCCCCGCTCATGTAACGGCGTATCACATCTTCCTCGTACTCTTCGAAACTACCATCATAAGGCTTCTGGATGCAACGTCCGCTGGGCGTGTAATACCGGGCCACCGTCAAACGCAAAGCACTCCCGTCACCCAAATCCATTTGTTCCTGGACCAAGCCTTTCCCGAACGAACGCCGTCCCAGAATCACGCCCCGGTCGTTGTCCTGGATGGCACCGGCCAGGATTTCGGAAGCTGAGGCAGACCACTCGTCCAACAAGACCGCCAATTCCATGCCTTGGTAAGGACCCTGGCCCGTGGCATGCAGTTCGGAACGTCTCCGGTTCCTTCCCTCGGTATAAACAATCACATCCCCCTCACCCAACAACATGTCGGCCATTTCCAAGCAAGGGGTCAGCAAACCTCCACCGTTGGAACGCAGGTCGATAATCAATTTCTCCACACCCTCTTCGGCCAAATCCGCCAAAGCGGCATGGAACTCGATAGCCGTATTGGCGGCGAACTTGCTCACTTTCACGTAGCCCAAACCTGGTTCCACCACAAAATGGGCATCCACGCTATAAGTCGGTATCACGTCCCTCTTCACCTCCACCCAGACCAAACCCTCCGTGCCGGTCCGGCTCAAACCCAATTTCACCTTGGTACCTTTGGGCCCCTTCAATTTCTTCACGATGTCATCCGTGTTCAATTTCTTTCCCGAAATCGTATCCGGACCTGCCATGATAATCCGGTCCCCGGCTAATACACCGACCCTCTCCGAAGGTCCTCCACTGATGGGCATGATGACCGTCACCGTATCGTTGATGACCCGGAACTGGACCCCGATTCCTTGGAAATTCCCTTGGATTTCTTCCTCGGCCGCCTCGTAATCCTTGGGCGGCATATAAGCCGAATGGGGATCCAAGCTATGCAAGATAGCCGTCAACCCCTCGGTGTTCAACTGCTCTTCATTGACCGTGTCCACGTAATTGGCTTCGATAAGCTGCATGACCACCCCCAGTTTGGAACCTTGGGTATAGGAAATGACCTGGCGCGGAAGGGTCTTGACCCGCCGCTGCATCATGAACGCACCTGCCAACAGCCCTATGGCGAACACCAGGGCCACGAATATCCACGGAAAACGGTTTCTATTCATTTCTTCCATATTGTAAAAGTACAAAAAAAAGCGGAACGGCTGGAAGCCCTTCGACCCCGGTCTCCCGTCCTGGCAAACAAGCCTCCGAGGGAAAAAACAACGGACCGGAACCAAGCAAGAAACACCCGGTTCCGGTCCGCAAATGTTTTAATCCCGATTGAAGAAATTCCGGGTAAACCGGCCTTATTCGGCGGCCCCGCTCAATTCGTCAACCTTGGCCTTGGCTTCCTGTGCCTTGGCCGTATCGCCTACACGTACATACAACTCCCGCAAAATCTGCCATACGTTGATATTGTCAGGCTGCACTTCCACAATCTTTTCCAAATAAGGGATGGACAAACTGAAAGCTTCCTTGGCCTGGGCCATCAGCTGTTCATATTCGTCCGCAGCTTCCAACGGCAACTGGTTGGCCTCGGTGTTCAAGCGGTTGCCTCTTTCCAAATACAAGTTACCCAAATCGATATAGGCGTCCAAATAACCGGCGTTCAGTTCGATGGCTTTCTTGAATGCGGCTTCGGCTTCGGCTTCCTTGCCTTCATTCTGGTAAGAAACCCCCAGATACCGCTGGAAGTCGGCATCCTGCGCCCATTTGATCAAAGCGGCGTTCAAAATGGAAGAAGCCTTTTCGTTATCCCCGGTACGGATGTACACCGAAGATGCCGACAAGTACAAGTTCCTGTCTTCGGGAAAGATTTGAAGGCCCTTGTCCATGACAGCCTGGGCCTCGGCGTCCTGCTTGTTTTGCAGATAGGCTTCGGCCAGATAGATATAGGCCGTGGAATTCAACCAGCCTCCATCGACCACTTCTTTGAGATACTTGATGGAAGTCTCGATCATGCTTCCTTCGTTGAAAGCGCACAAAGCCACATTGAATGCGGCATTCGTATCATAAATCCCGTTCAACTGGCTGACCTGGAAGGACTTTTCGAAATCGGAAACCGCCTCGGCATAAGCCTTTTCTTCGAAGGCTGCCGCTCCCCGGTCATAATAATTACCCGCCAAGTTGTTCAAATCCGTACGCAACATCAGGGTCTTGCCCGGATCCAATTGGATGGCCTTTTCGAAAGATTCCCTGGAAATGTCGGCTGCTCCAGGATAGTTCCTGGCAACCAAGGGATTCCCCGCGATGGACAGATACACTTTCCCCCTTGTCATCCAGGCATCGAAAGAAGATGCCGTTTCCGGGTTCTTGACCGCTTCATCAATCAAGGTTGCCGCCTCGGACAATTCCGCCTTGTTCAGAAAACGCTTGGCTTTGTTGACATTCTTCACCTGTGCCATTCCGGACCCCAGCAAACCCAGGCAGAGCAATCCGGAAACAAAAAGTCTATTTTTCATGCGTGTTTAAAATTTTACAAATTTTCTTCCTGGGATTCCCCGGTTTCCGTACCAGGTGCCTGGATTTCCGCTTCCGGGGAAGCGGATTCCCCTTCCAAATCCGGACCTTCTTCCTCCTCTTCCATGGCCACCTTGGCCACCGAAGCAATGGAATCCTTGCCCTTGAGTTCAATCAGCTTGACACCCTGGGTCGCACGGCCAACCACCCGCAAATCCTTCACGGCCATCCGGAGAATGATACCCGACTTGTTGATAATCATCAAATCATCCTTGTCCGTCACATCCTTGATGGCAATCAAGGCACCGGTCTTGTCGGTAATCTGGAGCGTCTTGACCCCTTTTCCGCCCCGGTTGGTTTCCCGATAATCTTCCAAGCTCGAACGCTTCCCGAAGCCTTTCTCGGAAACCACCAGCACATCGCTTTCGTTTTCGGTGGGATCTACGCAAATCATGCCTACCACCTCGTCCTGTTCATCGGCCAAAGTCACCCCGCGGACCCCGGACGCGCCACGTCCCATCGGACGGACCGTTTCTTCCGGGAAACGAATCGCCTTGCCCGAACGCAAAGCCATCATCAGCACGGATTTGCCATTGGTCAGACGGGCTTCGAGCAATTGGTCGCCCTCCCGCACCGTAATAGCCAAGATACCGTTCTGCCGGGGCCGGGAATAGGCTTCGAGCGAAGTCTTCTTGATGATTCCCTTCTTGGTGCAAAGCACGATATAGTTATTGGTGATATATTGCTCGTCCTTCAAGGTCTTGACATTGATGCAAGCCTTCACCTTGTCGTCGGAAGCAATGTTCATCAAATTCTGCAAAGCGCGGCCTTTCGACTGCCGGGAACCTTCCGGGATATCGAACACCCGCATCCAGAAACATTTCCCCTGTTCGGTAAAGAACAACATGTAGTTGTGCATCGAGGCCACGAACAAATGTTCCACGAAGTCCTCGGTCCGCACATCCGAACCCTTCATGCCCTTCCCGCCCCGGTTCTGACGGCGGTACTCGGCCAGACGTGTCCGCTTGATATACCCCATGCGGGAAATGGTAATGACCATGTCCTCGTCCGGAATCACATCCTCGATATTGAACTCGGCGGAATCATAGACGATGCGGGTCCTACGGGCATCCCCGTACTTGGCCTTCACGTCCAGCATTTCTTCCTTGATGATAGCCATGCGTTTGCCTTCATCGGAAAGGATGGCATGGCATTCGGCGATGAAGCGCTCCAAGTCGTCGTACTCCTTCTGGAGCTTTTCACGTTCCAAACCGGTCAACTGCCCCAAACGCATTTCCACGATGGCCTTGGCCTGCAGCTCGCTGAAAGCGTATTGCTCCATCAAGCCCCGCTTGGCTTCATCGATGGTCTTGGAAGCCCGTATCAACGCGATGATTTCGTCCAGGATATCCAAGGCCTTGAGCAAACCTTCGAGAATATGGGCGCGGGCCTCGGCAGCGGCCAAACGGAATTTGGTCCGGCGGATGACGATTTCGTGGCGGTGTTCCACGAAATTGGCAATCAAATCCCTGAGATTCAACAGGCAAGGTTTCCCGTGGACCAAGGCGATATTATTGACGCTGAACGAAGTCTGTAAAGCAGAAAGCTGGTAAAGCTTGTTGAGCACGACATTGGCCACGGCATCGTTGCGCAAGTCGAACACGACCCGGATGCCGTCCCGGTTGGATTCGTCCCGGATATCCACGATTCCGTCAATCTTCTTCTCGTTGACCAACTCGGCAATCCGTTTGATCATCTCGGCCTTGTTGACCATGTAGGGAATCGAACGCACGATAATCTGGTTACGGCCGCTCTCCGTGGTCTCGATTTCAGCTTCACCCCGGATCACCACACGTCCCATCCCGGTCGCGAAAGCATTACGAACCCCGTCGTAACCGTAAATGACACCTCCCGTGGGAAAATCGGGCGCCTTGACATACTGCATCAGCTCCTCCACGCTGATATCGTGGTTGTCGACATAGGCAACCACCCCGTCGCAGACCTCGGCCAGATTATGCGGGGCCATATTGGTAGCCATCCCCACGGCGATACCCGAAGAGCCATTTACCAGAAGGTTGGGAATCCGGCTGGGCAAAACGGTAGGCTCCTTGCCCGAATCGTCGAAAGTGGGCTGCATGTCCACCGTATCCTCGTCGATATCCTCGAGCAATTCTTCCGAAATCTTGCGCATGCGGGCTTCCGTATAACGCATGGCTGCCGGCGGATCCTGGTCTATCGAACCGAAGTTCCCTTGGCCGTCCACCAAGGGATAACGCATCGACCAATCCTGGGCCATGCGGACCAAAGCCCCGTAAATGGAGCTGTCTCCATGGGGGTGGTACTTACCGAGGACTTCCCCGACAATCCTGGCCGACTTCTTATAGGGTCCCGAGGCCGAAATTCCGGCCTCGTTCATGGCATATAATATACGGCGTTGCACAGGCTTCATCCCGTCCCTCACATCGGGCAAGGCACGCGAAACGATAACCGACATCGAGTAATCGATATAAGCCGATTGCATCTGCTTGTCGATATCGACCTTCACGATTTTGCCGTGTTCTCCGATTTCTTCCATTTCTCGCTTAACTTTCTATCAATCTGTTGCTTTCGCATTTATTCCAAACAGCGAAATTACAATTTTTCCCCGCATATTCCAAGAAATGGAATGTTTTTCGTCTTTTTCAAGCCCTTCCATCCATGCAAAGCCCGTCAAAGCGTGTCCGTTCCCGGCAACGCTTGCGTTTCTTCCGCCTTGGGGAGCACCGTGAAGGTCAAAACCTTCAGCTCCCCGTCGGCATCCACGTTCAAAGTATCCCCTTCATGGAATTCACCCTTGACCATCCTTTCGGCCAACTCGTCTTCCACGTAATGTTCGATGCAACGGCGCAAGGGACGGGCGCCCAAATCGGGGTCCCAGCCTTTTTCCATCAAGAACTCCTTGGCCTTCTCCGTCAGCTCCAGCCCCATGTCCATGCGGTCGAGGCGTTCCCGCAATTTGCGCAACTCGATATCGATGATTTTGAAAATATCGGACTTTCCCAGGTTGTTGAACACGATCACATCGTCGATACGGTTCAGGAACTCCGGCGCGAAATGCCGTTTGAGCGCCTTGTCGATGATACTCCGTGCCATTTCCTCCCGGGCTGCGTCCTTGGCTGCCGTCTGGAAGCCCACGCCTTGCCCGAATTCCCGGAGTTGCCGCGACCCCAGGTTGGAGGTCATGATGATAATCGTATTCTTGAAATCCACCTTGCGACCCAAGCCGTCGGTCAACTGCCCGTCGTCCAGCACCTGCAACAACAGGTTGAAAATATCGGGATGGGCTTTCTCGATTTCATCGAACAACACGATGGAATAGGGTTTGCGGCGGACTTTTTCCGTCAGCTGGCCGCCGTCTTCATAGCCCACATAACCCGGAGGCGAACCGATAAGACGCGACACATCGAATTTTTCCATGTACTCGCTCATGTCCACCCGGATCAAAGCCGAGTCAGAGTTGAACATGTATCGGGCCAAAATCTTGGTCAGGTAGGTCTTGCCCACCCCGGTCGGTCCCAAAAAGATGAAGCTCCCGATGGGCCGCGAAGGATCCTTCAGACCGGTGCGGTTCCGACGAATCGCCCTGACCAATTTATGGATAGCTTCGTCCTGGCCGATTACCTGGGATTCCAAGACCTCTTCCATTTTCAAGAGTTGGGCTTTCTCGTCCTGGGCCACCTTTTGCAAAGGCACGCCCGACATCATCGAGACCACTTCCGTAATATCCTCTTCCGTGACCCAAGGCCGGTTCTCCTCGCTTTCCTGGACCCATTCCCGGTTGAGCCTTTCCACCTCTTCCTTGAGCGAACCCATCTCGTCGCGCAAGCGGGCCGCACGCTCGAACTCCTGCTGGCGGATGGCTTCCATCATCTCCTTCTTGGTCGCCTCGCTCTTGGCTTCCAGTTCCAAAAGGGATTGCGGCACGTCGCTTTGACGCAAATGGACCTTGGAACCGGCCTCGTCCAAAGCATCGATGGCCTTGTCGGGCAGAACCCGGTCGGTGACATAGCGTGTGGTCAAATCCACGCAGGCTCTCAAGGCCTCCTCGCTATACCTGACCACATGATGGTCCTCGTACTTGCTCCGGATATTGTGCAGGATTTCCAAAGTCTCCTCGGGCGAAGTGGCTTCCACCAAAACTTTTTGGAAACGGCGCTCCAAGGCCCCGTCCTTCTCGATGCTCTGGCGGTATTCGTCCAAGGTCGTCGCCCCGATGCACTGGATTTCGCCCCTGGCCAAAGCCGGTTTGAACATGTTGGAAGCATCCAAGGCCCCGGCGGTGTTCCCCGCCCCCACAATCGTATGTATCTCGTCGATGAAGATGATGACCTCCGGATGCTTCTGCAACTCGTTGATGATGGCTTTCATCCTCTCCTCGAACTGCCCCCGGTACTTGGTCCCCGCCACCACCGAGGCGATATCCAAGGTCATAAGCCGCTTGTCCTTGAGCAAACGGGGAACCTTCTTGTCCGCAATCCGCTGTGCCAAGCCTTCGGCAATCGCCGACTTGCCCACGCCCGGGTCCCCGATCAGAATCGGGTTGTTCTTCTTGCGGCGGCACAGGATTTGGATAATCCGGTCCAATTCCTTCTCCCTGCCTACCACGGGATCGAGCAGTTGCCCGCGGGCGGCCTTGGTCAAATCCCGGCCGAAATTATCCAGAACCGGGGTATCGCTCTTGGCGTTGGCGGCCTTTACGGTGTCGGTACCCGCCGGGATGTTCCCCATGCGGGACCGGTCTTCATCCTCCCCGTACTCGTGCATCCCGATGCCTTCTTCCGAATTCTCAGGCGAAAGCTTGGAAGAAGCCGCCACCGAAGCCTGGACATAGGCATTCACATTATCATAGGTGACCCCCGCCGCATTGAGCAGGCTTCCGGCCAAACTGGCTTCGTTTTTCAAGATAGCCAACAAAGCATGCTCCGGTTCCACCTGGTCTTGTTTTAGCCGGAAACATTCCACTTGCATCAAACGGAGCATCCTGTCAAGTTGTCCGTTCACCGGCAAATGCCGATCCTTGTCTTCCGCCTCGCTGAAATCCCGGCGGGCAGGACGTACCGCCTCTTCTATTTTTTGACGCAACAGTTTGGGTTCCACACCCAAACGCATCATGATTTCCACCGCCTTGTTATCTTCCTGGCGCAACATACCCAAAAGCACATGCTCCACGCCCACATAGTCATTGCCCATACGCATGGCTTCTTCCGTACTGTATTTCAGTATGGTTTTAAGTATTTCCGATGTATTGGTTTCCATATTTTTCCTTTCCGATAGGGCCGAAGCCCGTTTCTCCTCCGGCCCGAAAAAAAATGCGGACCTTCGGATACAACAAATCCCGTGCCTTCGGGGAAACGGGCCTCCCGGCAACACGGAACCTGCCATTTTTACAGTCCTTCCAGCATTCCCGGCCTTCGGATTTTCCCGGTCCGGAACTGCCTCCAAAAGGTTTCTCCTCGATTCCCCGGGAAGCCTCAATCCACGCCCCGTCTCCGCATTTGCAATTTGAAATCCTTCTCTTTCAAGCTTTCCCGCTTGTCGTACAGCTTCTTGCCCTTGGCCAAAGCGATGTCGAGCTTGGCCCGCCCGTTCTCATCGATAAAAAGGACCACAGGAATGATAGTCAAGCCTTTTTCCTTCACCTTGTCCTGCAACCGCCGCAGTTCCTTCTTGTTCAACAACAGCTTGCGGTCCCGGCGGGGTTGGTGGTTGAAAGCCGAACCATGGCTGTATTCGGCGATGTACATGTTCTTGATGAACAACTCGCCTTGGATGAACACGCAAAAAGCCTCGTTCACACTGGCTTTCCCCTCCCGGATAGACTTGATTTCGCTTCCGGAAAGCACCAGACCCGCCGTATAGCGGTCGATAAGGAAAAACTGGTACTCGGCTTTCTTGTTCTTTATGCGTACTTCCGACTTCAAACGAGGCATGGTTCAAACTTCTTGGCTTCCGTTTCCGGAAGCTGTTCAAAATTCATTGCAATAACAACTCTTTGGCTTCGGCCAGCTTCTTTTCCAGCAAGGGCCGGGAATCGGCTTCCATGATCAAGCGCAGATAAGGCTCGGTATTGGAAGGCCGTACATTGAACCACCAATGGCTGAACTCGATACGGTAACCGTCGAAGTCATAGAAAGCCTGAGGTTCTTCCTGGCGCGTGAAATGTTCCCGCAACCGCTCCATGGCCGCCTGCTTATCCTCGATCCGGAAATTCACCTCCCCGGAATTGGCATACGTCGCAATGCTGTCGATGACTTCCGAAACCGTCTTACCTTCTTTCTTAAAGCGCCCGAAAATCCCCAACAACAAACTGCATGCCATCAGGCCCGAATCGGAATAGTTGAAATCGCGGAAATAATAATGCCCGGCCAACTCGCCTCCGTAAATCCCGTCGATTTCCCGGAGTTTCAAGGCGGCATAAGCCCTTCCGACCCGCCACATCTCCATCGTCCCGCCCAAGGATTCCACATGGGCGCGGACAGCCTTCGAGGTCCTTATATCTTGCAAAACCTTGCCTTTCAAACCCTTCTCCTTCAAGAAGTATT
Source organism: uncultured Bacteroidales bacterium (assembly GCA_944321885.1). GTDB lineage: Bacteria > Bacteroidota > Bacteroidia > Bacteroidales > P3 > Pullibacteroides. The sequence goes on from CALUNB010000002.1 coordinate 45,855, forward strand.
CTCCCAAGACGGCAATCATCAAATCGGGCGAAATGAAACGGGATTTTTCGTCCACGAACATGACCCGGTCGGCATCCCCGTCGAAAATGACCCCGATATCGGCCTTGTTTTCCCGCACATGGTGCTGGAGGTCCTCGATATTGGCCGGTTCCAAGGGATTGGCTTCATGGTTGGGAAAAGTCCCGTCCAAGGTATCGTAAAGATAAACAGGCCGGTCCCCATACAAGGAATGTACGAAAACCGAAGCCATGCCGTTACTGCAATCCATCACGATACGTAAATCGGCCATGTCGTCCGAAATCCACTGTTTCTGGTAGCGCAGGTAATCTTCCCGCTTGTCAAAGGATATAGTCTTTCCCTTGGTCGAAGCCGGGACCACCACCCTTTCCGCGAGCCAGCGTTCCAACTCGCCCAAGCCCGTATCATAGCCCACGGGCAGAGCCTGCGTTTTCGAAATCTTCAATCCATTGTATTCCTTCGGATTATGCGAAGCCGTAATCATAACGGAAGCATCAAACCCGAACTCGGCGGTAGCCCAGTACACCATCGGGGTCGTGCAAATGCCCAAATCATAGACATCCGCACCGGCATCCTCCACGCCCTTGCAAAAGGCCGCATGGATTTCGGGCGAAGACAAACGCACATCCCGTCCCAGCAAGACCTTCCGGGTTCCCAAGAGCTCCGGAAGGAAATACCCGATTTTATAAACATCTTCCTGATTGAAATCCTGGTTGTAAATACCCCGGATATCATATGCTTTGAATGCTCCCATTTTTCCGTTTTTTTGGAATTCTTTTTCCGATTTGAAAGTTTCTGGATGTGGTTTGGATTGCCAAAGTACGCTCTCTGGATGGAGGCTCTGGCAAGCCTTCTTCTGTTTTCCAGCCAGCCTCTCCTTATGATTCCTTGCCCAGCTCCGTGCCTTCCAACAAATCCGGCCTTCTTTGCCGGGTTCGTTCCAAAGCCTTTTCGTAACGCCACTCGGCTTTCAAGCGGTCGTTCCCGCCCAAAAGCACTTCCGGTACCTTCCAACCTTTGTATTCCGGAGGCCGCGTATACACCGGGGGGGAGAGCAAACCGTCCTGGAAAGAATCGCTCAAGGCCGAGGTCTCATCGCCCAACACCCCGGGAATCAAGCGGACCACGGCATCGGTGATGACCGCCGCCGCCAATTCCCCGCCTGAAAGCACATAATCACCGATGGAAATCTCCCGCGTGACCAAATGCTCCCGGACCCTTTCGTCCACACCCTTGTAGTGGCCGCACAAAATAATCAGGTTCCGGCAAAGCGAGAGGGAATTGGCCATCGGCTGGTCCAAACGCGGGGCGTCCGGAGAGGTGAAAACGACCTCGTCGTACTCCCGTTCGGCCTTCAAGGCCGAGATGCAACGGTCGATAGGCTCTATGCTCATCACCATGCCCGCCCCTCCTCCGTAAGGGTAATCGTCCACCGATTTGTAACGGTTGGTCGCATAATCCCTCAGGTTGTGCAGTTCCAATTCCAGAAGCCCCTTTTTCCGGGCACGCTGCGGGATGGAATGTTCCAGGAATCCCGCGAACATTTCCGGAAAAAGGCTGATGATGTCGATTCTCACGCTTGCGGGTTTTCTTTCGGGGCGTCTTTCACCATTTTGAGCTTGGCCTCCAACAAGGCCAAATCTTCCTTGGCCTGCCGGATTTTGCGTTCAAACTCCCGCCGCAAGACATCCGAGCTCTTGGCCGAAGAAATGAAGCCCATGTTGTTTTCCCAAAGGCTGATATCGGCCCGCAATTTGACAATCCGGTTGTTCAGGGACGAAACATCCTTGCCCGACAAGCGGGAAGCGTCTTCCGGCGTCTGGATATCAGCGAAGTCTCGGTTCCTGCCCTCATGCCGGTAAGAACCGAAGGCCTTGAATTTTTCATCGATGGCCGAACGGAAATCGGCGTAAACCCGGTCTTTTTCCTTCATCGGGACATGGCCGATTCCGGTCCATCTCCGCTGCAAATCTTTCACGGCCTCCAACAAAGCGTCCCGGCTGTCCACCGCCAAGGCTTTCGCTTCTTCCACCAAGGCCTCCTTGGCCGCCAGATTGGCCGATTCAGAGCTACGCAACGAATCGTAATAAGCCGATTTTTTCTGGAAAAACTCGTCGCACGCAGCCCGGAAACGTTTCCAAATCTTGTCCGACAAACGGTAGGGTACCGGCCCGATTTCCTTCCATTGCTGCTGCAGCTTGAGCAAATCGGCGGTCGCCGCCTTGTAATCGGTACGTTGATGGGCAATGTTCTCAGCCTGGGCGCACAAATCCACCTTCAAGTTGAAGTTGTTGGTCTGCTCATCCTTGAGTTTGCGGTAAAAATCCTTCTTGGCTTCGAAGAAAGCATTCAGACTAGCCCGGAAACGCTCCCAAATCGCATCGTTGTCCGCACGGGGCGCCCGACCTATGCTCTTCCAAAGCTTCATCAGCTCTTCCACCTCGGCGGTACCGTCGTTCCAAGCCTTGGCTGTCGTCCGGGTTTCGGCCAGCAAAGCTTCCGCCTTCCCGCAAAGGGCCTGCTTGGCCAGGAGATTCTGCTCGAGCTCGGCCTGCATCTTGTCGTAATAGTCCTTGCGTTTCTGGGCGATGGCATCCGAAGCGGCCTTGAACCTCTCCCAGATTTCGTCCTTCTTCTCGACCACCACCGGCCCGATTTCTTTCCAACGATCATGCAACTCATGCAATTCCTTGGAAGCCTTGCTGATGGATTCTTCCATCAAGAGGCTTTCAGCCTTCTCGCAAAGCTGGAGCTTTTCTTCGAGGTTCTTCTTGTAGTCCAGTTCGCGCAATTCGTTGTTGATCCGGACCTTGTCAAAGAACTTCTCGACCAGGAAATGATAGCTCTGCCAAAGGTTGTTCGATTCGGCCCGGGCAATGGGCTTGATTTCCCTCCAAGTTTCGGTCAATTTGTTGAAATCGTCGTAGGTCTGTTTCAGAGGCTTGTCTTCCTCAATCAATTTCTTGAGTTCCTCCAACAAAGCCTGCTTTTTTTGCAAATTGGCCGCCATCAGCTTCTCCAACTCTTCCCGCTTGTGCTGGTGGTAGTCCCGGATTTTCTGGCTTACAGCCACAAAACGTTCTTCCCACGTATCCGAAAAACGAAAATCGATTTTATTGCCGCCTTCCGCCAGGAATTTGTCCAAAGCCGCTTTCTTGACTTCCCCCGTCTTTTCCTTGTATTTGAGGCGAAGCAAGGCCACCATGTTCTTGGAATCCTCCAATTCCTCCTTGGCATAAAGCTGCTCCAAGCGTTCCACGATTTGCTCCCTGTCCAGACGGGAAAGCTCCTGGACTTCCTCCTCGCTCAATTCCTTGTTCTTCCCGCTTGGTTCCGGAAGCACGGCGTCCGAATGGGATTCCTCAGCCTCCCGTTCTTCTTCCGCTTCGGCGGCTTCCTCGCGTTGCCGGGCGGCAATCTTTTCCAACTGGTTCAAATTCACCTTTTCTTCTGCCGTTTCCGAAGAAGCCTCGATTCCAGCTTCTTCCACCCCGGCAGCCAGGGTCGTTTCGTTCTTTTCCAAGTTTTCCACTTCCGTCTCCCCGGACAATACCGGGCTTTCGTTTTTCTGATCGTTCATGGGATTTCCATTTTCAGAGGATCATCTCCTGCGGCTCCGGATTGCGGACAGTTCCGTTTCCGGTCCCAGCTCCTTGGTCCTCCTGTTTTTTTCTTTCCCGGGAACCGGTGAAAAACCAGTTTCCCGTGTTCCCGGGCATTTTTCATTGTCAAAATCATTCAGCCGGGACAGCGGCAGCCTCGGAAGCTGCTTCCGGAAGGACGGTTTCCGGAACCTCTTCCACCGGAGCCTGCGGCCTTTCCTTGACCAAAGTCAACTCATCGATCAAATTGGTCGCACCGGCATACTTGTCGATGATGAAAAGCACGTAACGGGCATCCACCACGATGGTACGTTGCAGCATGGGTTCGAAATAGATGTCCCCGCTCATGGCTTCCCAGTTACCGTCGAAAGCCAGACCGATAAGCTCACCCTTGGCATTGATGACCGGGCTTCCCGAATTACCACCTGTAATGTCGTTGGTGGTCAAGAAGCAGGTTACCAAGGTGCTGTCCCCATACTGGCCGTAATCCTTCTTCAGGTACAAATCCTTCAAACCTTGGGGAACGATGAAGTCGGGATTCTGGGGATCTTCCTTCTCCATGACCCCTTCAATCGTGGTCGCGAAATCATAATGAACCGCATCCGCCGGCTTGTAATCCTTCACTTGACCGTAAGAAACCCGCATCGTGAGGTTGGCATCCGGGGCATAAGCCTTGCCAGGATTCATTTCGCGGATACCCTTCACGAACAAACGCATGTTCTTGGCCAAACTTTCGTTGGCTTCTTTGATCTGCGGCTCCTGCGCCAAGCTGGAGGCAGAACTCAAGATACCCCCTACCAAAGCGAAAGCCGGATCCTTCTGAAGCTTCTTCAAATCGGGTTTGAGCAGGAAAGCGGCCAAGCTTGCACTGTCGCGCAAAACGGACTTGCTCATGATTTCATCGCTGATGGCATCGAAATCCCCTTTTTTCTTGGAAACCATCTTCAAGAAGGATTCCGGTTGGTAAGCCTGGTCGATGTCTTGATGATACATACGCAACATGGCAGACACCATATCCCGGTTCACCCCGAAATCGAAATCCTTGTACAAGGCGGGCAAACGTTCCAGCAAAGAAGCGGACAAGGTTTGCACTTGCCCGGCATCCCCTCTTTCCAAAGCCGCATACAAAGGCTGGAGGTAACGGGTATAAGCCAAGACTTGAGGTCCGAAAACAGCTTCACGCAAATAGATGTTCAAAGTCGCCGTGGCCGGGGAAAGAACCCCGTAAGCCTTTTCCAGATTGCTCAACACATTGGCGTACTCCGGTTTGCCGGCAGCCCAGGCGGCGAAATCCCGCTCGATGGCCCGTTTCTTTTCCACCACATGGTTGCGCTTCAACTGCTTGCCTTGGCCGATATAGTATTTCCAATAGTTGGCCACCGAAGCATAGATGGAAGCGTATTGGATACGTACCGTGGGGTCGGCATCCATATGCTGGTCCAAGATATCCAGTTTGGCCTGACGGGTCTTCACCACCGCCGGGGCGATATAATCGATAATCTGTTCCACGCCCCAGGACGGCAGGAAACGTTCGGTGGAACCGGGATAACCCATGATCATCGCGTAATCGTCCTGCTGTACGCCGGCAATGGAAACCGGCAAATAATGCTTGGGCTTCAACGGCACATTTTTTTCGCTGTACTCGGCAGGTTTCCCGTCGGGCGACATATAGACACGGAAGACCGAGAAGTCGCAGGTATGGCGCGGCCACATCCAGTTGTCGGCATCAGCCCCGTACTTGCCGATGGAGCTGGGCGGTGCCCCCACCAGACGGACGTCCTTGTATTGTTCATACACCAAAAGGTAAAACTCGTTCCCTTCGAAATAGCTCTTCATGTGAACCAGGTAACGGCCATCCTCGCTGGCTTCTTCTACCAACTGCTTGCGGACCTTGTCAATGGCTTCGTTACGTTCCGCTTCACTCATACCGTCGTTCAAAGCTGCCAGCACTTTTTGGCTCACGTCTTCCATGCGGACCAGGAACTTCACGGTCAAACCCGGGCAGGGCAATTCTTCCGCCTTGGATTTGGCCCAGAAACCGTTGGTCAGGTAATCGTGTTCGGTAGAGCTATGGTATTGGATCTGCCCGTAGCCGCAATGGTGGTTGGTGAACAAAAGGCCTTCGGGGGAAACGATTTCACCCGTGCAACCTTCCCCGAACTGGACAATCGCATCCTTCAACGAAGAATGGTTGATGTCGTAGATGTCCTGGGCGGACAGTTGCAACCCCAATTCGTGCATCTGCCCGATATTGAGCTTTTGGATTAGGAAAGGCAACCACATGCCTTCGTCCGCTTTCAACTTGAAAGGGACAAGTGCGCACAAAGCCGCGCACAAGCTTACAAGAGTTTTCTTCATATACTTGTTCGTTTTTTCCTATTTATTCCTATGCTTGGACCTATACGTATTTTTCTCCTTTTTCGGCGGCGATATCGCCGACAATCTGACGCAGCAGCTGTTCCTGGTCCCTGCGGCAAACCAAGAGGCAATCCCGGTTCTCGACCACGATGAAGTCCTCCAACCCCTGGAGCACCACCAATTTCTCTTTCGGCATATCCACGAGGCAGTTCCGGGTATCGTAAAGCATGACATTCTTCCCTATCACCGCGTTATGGTGCTTGTCCTTGGGACGGAACTCGTACAAGGCATTCCAGGTTCCCACGTCGCTCCATCCGAAATCAGCCGCCATCACATACACGTTCTTGGCCTTTTCCATGACCCCGTAATCAATCGAGATGCTCTTGCAAACCAGATACACTTTTTCTATGTAATCCTTTTCCAAAGGAGTCCCGTACATGCCCACACCCCCGGCGAACAATTCGTCGATTTCCGGAAGGAAAAGCTTGAAGGCCCGCATCGAACTACGGAGCGACCAAATGAAGATACCTGCGTTCCAAAGGAACTCCCCGCTTTGCACGAAAGTCCGTGCCATTTCCAATCCCGGCTTTTCGGTAAAAAGTTTCACTTTCTTGATGAAAGGGTTGCTGGCGCAGACCTCGTCGGAATCGAACTGGATGTAGCCGTATCCCGTGTTCGGATACGAAGGCCGGATTCCCAAGGTGATGAGCCAATCCTGGTTGCTTGCCGCCTCGGCCGCCTCATGGATTACACGGTTGAACACATCCTGTTTGAGGACCACATGGTCCGCCGGCGCCACCACGACGGTCGCATCGGGATTCAAGGCATGGATACGGTAATTGGCATAAGCGATGCAAGGAGCCGTATTCTTCCGGTGCGGTTCGCACAAAACCCGGGAAGGAGGCAATTCCGGAAGTTGGCGCAAAACCAAGTCGCGATAAGCCAAACCCGTCACGACAAACACATTCTCCACCGGACAAAAATCCTTGAAACGGTCAAAGGTTTGCTGGAGCATGGTCCGACCCGTCCCCATCACATCGATGAATTGCTTGGGACAAGCGGAAGTGCTCATCGGCCAGAAACGCGTCCCCACGCCTCCAGCCATAATAACCACATAATAGTCTTTGTTCATTTCCTCGTCGTTTTGCGCGGACGGCAAAGATAAGACTTATTACGAATATACATAGGCTGCACGCCTGGAGGAACGATGGCTGGACTAAGAAGCTGTTTAAAATTTCTTGCAATCCTGAAAAGACTGGATTTTCAGGGACCGGGTTCAGGATTTTGTTTGCCCATCGGGGGCTATTCCGGGTCTTGCTTGAGCGATGCTCGAAGATGGCGGTGTGTCATAATGAGCAATCTGGCTTCGCCGAAGCCCCTCCGTCTCGGCCATGTTCAAGCAAGGAGCGCTGCTTGACATGGCGCTCGACTTACTCGGGGCTTTGGCTTTGCCGAAGACTGGCTGCACCTCGGCAGAGTCCAAGCAAGGTGGGCTACGCCGAAGCCCCTCCGTCTCGGCCAAAATACCCGTTATCACGCACCGCTAATAGCCCAAGGTCTTCAACATGGACTTATAGCTCTGTTCCTTGGCAAACAACTTGGTCGTGTACTCCCCGTTTTCATCCCGGTCGATGATGATGTGCTTGGGAGCCGGCAACAAGCAATGCTGTATGCCGCCGTAACCCGCCAAAGCTTCCTGGTAAGCCCCCGTATGGAAGAAACCGATATACAAGGGTTCCCCTTCTTTCATCTTGGGCAAGAAAATCGCGTTGGAATGAGCTTCGCTATTGTAGTAATCCTGGCTGTCACAAGTCAGACCTCCAAGGAAAACCCTCTGGTATTCGTAATCCCAATGGTTGATAGCCATCAGGATGAAACGCTGGTTGATGCCCCAGGTATCCGGAAGCGTGGTCATGAAAGAACTGTCTATCATGTACCAACGTTCGCGATCGTTCTGCTGTTTCTGGTTCACGATAGAGTACAGGGACGCGCCGCTTTCCCCCACCGTGAAGGAACCGAACTCGGTGAAAATGTCCGGGTCCGGGATTCCATGTTGACCACAGATATTCTTGATTTGCGCCACGATTTCCTCTGCCATGTATTCATAATCGTAATCACAATCCAGACGGTTCTTGATCGGGAAACCACCCCCGATATTGATGGCCTGCAAACTGGGGCAAAGTTTCTTGAGTTCGCAATACAAGCTCACGTTCTTCGCCAATTCATTCCAATAGTAAGAAGAATCCTTGATTCCCGTATTGATGAAAAAATGCAGCATCTTCAAACGGAACTTCTTGTTCTTCGCAATCCGCTGCTTGTAGAAATCCACAATCTCGTCGTAACGGATACCCAGACGGGAGGTATAGAAATCGAACTGCGGTTCTTCTTCCGAGGCAATCCGGATACCCAAAAGGCAATTCTTCTCGATGCACTTGTCCAAATAGTCGAACTCTTCCTTGTTGTCGAGAATCGGCGTGGTCTTGGAAAAACCCTGGTTCACCAATTCGGCAATGTTCTCGATATATTGGGGACGTTTGAAACCATTACATATTATATAGTGGTCCTTATCCACCAATCCCTGCGCATAAAGCTCGAAAATCAAGTTGATGTCGAAGGCCGAAGAGGTTTCGATATGGACATCGTTCTTCAGAACTTCTTCCAAGACAAATTCGAACTGGGAACTTTTGGTACAATAACAATAATGGTAATCCCCTTGGTAATCCACTTTGGCCATGGCCACATTGAAGAGACGCTTCGCCCATTGTATCTGGGAGGAAATCTTGGGCAAATACGTAATCTTCAGTGGGGTCCCATACTGTTTGATAACATCCATCAAGGGAACATCATTGAAATAAAGCTCCCCGTCGACCACCTTGAACTCCTCTTGCGGAAATTCAAAGGTTTGTTCAATCAAGTCGGAATACTTGTTTTTCATTTCTCGATTCAAGTTAACCGGATTCAACCTTTTTTCCCCAAGTAACTCACTTGGATTGGATCTCGTCTGCAAAAGTAAGCATTCCGCCTTGAAATTTGCGCGAAAAAAAGAAGATTGCAACAAATTTTCAAGGGCTTCCCAAACAAATTCTACATTTTTTCCTATATTTGGCGCCCTGTTTCAAACAGGGATCGTGTCCGGCACTCTGCCAGGACCACTTGCCCGGAAGGGGCAAAATACACCCATAAACATGGAAACCAAGCAAATAAGAAAGGACTTCCCCATCCTGGACCAAAAGGTCAACGGCTACCCGTTGGTTTATTTGGACAATGCGGCGACCACGCAGAAGCCCGTCCAAGTCCTGGAAAGGCTCCTTTCCTATTATAAGTCGGAAAACAGCAACATCCACCGGGGGGTCCACCACCTCAGCCAGGAAGCCACGGACGCCTATGAAGACGCCCGCTCTTACGTGGCAGGTTTCATGGGTGCGGATTCAAACCATACGGTGTTGTTCACCAAAGGCACGACCGAATCGATTAATTTGGTCGCCAACGGGTTCCGTTCCTTATTGAAGGCCAGGGACCATGTGGTCGCGACCCTGTCCGACCATCATTCCAACTTCGTACCCTGGCAACAAGCCTGCCTGTACAGCGGGGCCCTTTTCCATGCCCTGCCCCTGTTACCCGATGGCGGTCTCGACTTGGAACAGCTTGGACGGCTCTTGACCTTGGAACCCAAAATCCTGGTCCTGCCCCACATTTCCAATGTCATCGGAAGAATCAACCCGGTCAAGGAAATTATCCGCATGGCCCACTGTCACGGGACTGCCGTCTTGGTCGACGGAGCGCAAGCCATCGCCCATCTGCCGGTTTCCGTCAGCGATTTAAATGCCGATTTTTATTGCTGGTCGGGCCATAAAGCCTACGGACCGACAGGCATCGGGGTCCTTTGCGCCAAGACAAGCTGGTTGGAAAAACTTCCCCCTTACCAGTTCGGCGGGGAAATGATTGAAGAAGTCACGGTGGAAAAGACCACATTCGCCCCGCTGCCATTCAAATTCGAAGCCGGAACGCCTCCCATCGCGGAAGCCTTAGCCATGAAAACGGCCCTCCAGTATATAAAAGGAATAGGTTTCGAGTCCCTCATGCAACACGGGCAAGACCTCTGTCGATACGCCTTTGCACGGCTCATGGAAATCCCTGGCATGGAGATTTACGGTTCAGACCAAGACAGATGCGGGTTGGTTTCTTTCAACGTAAAAGGCGCATACCACTATGATGTAGGAGTCATCTTGGACCAGATGGGCATCGCGGTCCGCACCGGACACCACTGTGCCCAACCCTTGATGGACTTCCTCGGCATTCCCGGTTCGGTCCGTTGCAGTTTCGCCGTCTACAACACGCGGCAAGAAGTGGACCGATTGGTGGAAGCTGTCGGCAAAGCGGCCCGGATGCTGCGGTGAAACGGGAATCCAGACAAACAGAAAACAAAACGAAAAAAAATACTAAAACATTTTTTTCACCCATGAATGCTTTAAAAAAACTTTCGATCCTGTGCTTGGGAGGTTTGTTCGGCGCAAGCCTTCAAGCCCAGCAGTACCTCGACAATGCCCTTTATGTAAAACTCAAGGAGAGTTCGCCCGTGAGCGCCAAAAGCATGGGACGCAAAACCGTCCCCCTTTCTTCCTTGGGACTCAAAATCACCCAGGCCAAAAACAATAAATTCGGTCTCCACCAAGAAGCCCGCTCCATGAGCTTGTTCAACAACCCGGTACTGGACAAGACCTTCAGCATCAGCTTCGACAGCACCACCCAAATCGACAAGCTCATCCGCGCCTTGGAAAACGATCCGAACGTGGAATATGTGGAAAGGGTGCGTATTTATGAAACCTACGGTATCCTCCCCGAACACAAGGAAGGGACGAAAGCCGTACCCGACGACCCTTATTACCAACCTGTCGGGGAGGTCGACTTCCAATGGTACCTGAAGCAAGTCAACGCCGAGGGCGCATGGGATATCCAAGCTTCGGGTTCACCCAACATCATCGCCGCCGTGGTGGATGGTGCCATCTGGGCTGAACATCCCGAGCTCAACATTCCCACGGAACGGCAACACAACGCCGGCACAGGTACGGAAGGAAACTCGAACCCTCCCTCTACCGTAACACAAAACGAAACCTGTGATGCGCTCTACAGCGAAAACCCCGATGTGGATCCTTGTCCTTCCTATTCCTGGTCGCATGGGACACACTGTGCCGGGGTGGTAGGGGCCACTAAAAACAACGGGGAAGGCATTGCATCCTTGGCTTCGGGTGTCACCCTCTTGGCCGTTGCCGCACATCTTCCGCAATATTCGGAAGCGGTCGTAGGCGGTGACAACGGTATTGTCTGGGCCGCCGAACACGGTGCCAGGGTCATCAGCTGCTCCTGGGGTTCCACCTCCCTTCCTAGCCGCACAGAGGAAGCAATCCTCAAAGAATGCTACGACAGCAATATCGTGGTCGTAGCCGCAGCGGGGAACGACAATATCTCCTCACCCCATGCCCCGGCCACATCCCCGCATGTCATCAGCGTGGGTTCGGTGGATGAAGACGGTGGCAAATCCTCCTTTTCCAACTACGGGAACTGGGTACACATCACAGCCCCTGGAGGAACGGCCAGCAGGGAAAACAACTATGCCGCCATTTTCAGCACCACTTTCTGCCAAAACCAATACACCCGGCTCTACCACTCCGGCCTGGGAGATCCGTTCGCAGGCGAGTACTATGACGAAATGAGCGGGACCTCGATGGCCACGCCTCTGGTAGCTAGCTTATGCGCCTTGATGCTGTCCTACGATTCCACCCTGACACCGGGTGAGATCAAGGACATCCTTCAAAACACCTCGAGCCATGTAAGCTCCAACTCCCAGTATTTCACACCGCTGGCAGGTACCATCGATGCCGCTGCCGCTTTGCAAGCCGTCCAAGGACGCAAATACGATGCCCCTGTCCAGAACCTGACCGTTACCGATTACACCCTTGACTCCCTCTGGCTGGATTGGGATGCTCCCTCCGGCAACACCCACGACATCCTCAGCTACAACATTTACAAGAACGGGGTACTTTTGGATTCCATGTGGAGCGCGGAAAACACTTCCTATATCGACACCACGATCGAGGGTGGCATGACCACCTATATGGTATCCGTGAACTATTCCGATGGTTATACCTCCATCCGCAAGGAAGCACAGGAAGATATCCCCAACATCTACACCGTCGAAGTCTTCTGCACGCCGAGAAACGCGGGTACGGTTACCGGAGCCGGCCGCTATGCGGAAAACGCCCGTGCAGCCTTACGGGCTTATCCCGACAGCGGATATGTTTTCCGCCATTGGTACGGCCAAGGTGGCGTGCTTTCGACACGGGACTATTATGAAGTAGTCGTAAGGGAAAATGTAAGCATCGATGCCATCTTCGCAGTCGATCCTTCTGCCAACGAAGAACTCTTGGCCGAAGAAACCCGTCTTGCCCCCAATCCCGTACGGGAAATCTTGGAAATCAACAGCCCTGCTGCCATCGAGACCCTCTCGGTTTTCGACCTCCAAGGCCGTAAACTCAAAGAAATGGATGGCAACAACCAAAATGATTTCCAAATGAATGCCAGCTTCCTGAGCGAAGGAACCTACGTGCTGGAACTCCGCACCAACATGGGGACCATCAAGAAAAAGTTCGTCAAATTGTAAGAAGCTGTTTAAATTTATTTGTTTAGGCCATCGGGAGGGGATTTCGCGGGATGGCGCCGCGTTTTTCAAAGGAGGATAGCCCAGCTATCGGACGTGAAAAACGCAACGATAGCGAAAGTCGAGCGGGGAATCAAAGCTTGCTTTGATTTCTCCGAGACCAAGCTATCTTCGAGCTTCGCTCAACCTAGACCCGGAATAGCCCCCGATGGGCAAACAAAATCCTGAATCCGGTCCCTGAAAATTCATTCTTTTCAGGATTGCAAGAAATTTTAAACAGCTTCTAAGCTTTCATTGAAACCCCATGGGGAAACAAAAAAGCCGGGAAAATCCCCGGCTTTTTTGTTTCCTCATCCTCCGTAAAAAAGGCGACAACTTATCTCCGAAACTTCGTCCTGAGACGTATCTCCGTCAAGACCTGCTTGGTATAAAGTGGAAAATCGGCCTTTTGGACCCAGTCGTAATACGAAGGTTCCGCCTGCAAGACATCCGCCACCTTCTTTCCTTTGTGTTTCCCGAATCCGAAAACTTCCTCCCCCTTCTCGTCATACAAGATGAACCCGGCCAAATCCGCGCTGGGATGCATGGTCGAAAAAGCCGAAAGCGCCTCCACGTTGTTTTCCACCGGATAACTCAACTGCCCGTTCTTTTCCTGGTAAGGGACATGTTCGTAGCGCTGGACCTGGGCCTTCAAGATTTCAAAAGTGGCCCGTGTATCGTTCATGGCCGCATGGGCGCCTTCCAGATCCTTGCCCAAATAGAATTTCACGGCTGCCGCCAAATTCCGGGGTTCCATCTTGTGGAAAATATTCTGCACATCAATCATGCGGCGCCCTTCCATCTTGAAAGGACATCCCACCCTCAAAAATTCCTCCACCAGCATCGGCACATCGAACTTGTTGGAATTGAAGCCTCCCAGGTCGCTGTTACCGAGGAACTGAAGCAAACGTGGAGCAATTTCCTTGAATGTGGGTTCCAAAGCCACATCGGCATCGTAAATATGGTGCACGGCGGAAGATTCGGGAGGTATCGGAATTCCAGGGTTCACCCGTTGGTAAAACTCTTCCGTCTTCCCATCCGGCAAAGCCTTGATAATCGCGATTTCGATAATCCTGTCCGAACCCAATTTCAGGCCGGTGGTTTCCAAGTCAAAAACACAAAGCGGCTTGCTCAACTGCAATTTAAATTCTTCCATGTCTTATTTCTTTCCGGAATCCTTGATTCCCGTTATTTTTTCTTGCAATCCTTTTCGTACCCGCACAAAGGCTTGCTATCCCCTATAGGACCCGCAGCCCGACCGGATTCGGTCCGCCAAATTTCCCGGACCGGAAAGAATCAGCACATCCCTTCCGGCCATTCTTCCCCGAACGTTTCCCGGCAAAAGCATAGGTATTCCCCCTCTTCCGTAAAATGTTTAATCCGTTCAAAAGCACTTTCCGGCACAAAACGGCCTGCAAATTTACTCCAAAACAACTTCTGCCGCTGCAAAACCGTTGCTCCGGACAAGCCGGAATCACGGTAGTTCCGGAACAAAGCCGCCAAGAAGCGGGCGAACAAACGCGTTTGCTCCTTTTCCGTGAAATGGAAACCACTCAAATAACATGGCAAAAAAGGATTGGCAATGACGGCCCGCCCTAACATGACACGCCGGACGGAAGGAAAGCGGCGGGCAAATACCAAAGCTGTTTCCACACTGTCGATGTCCCCGCTGTAAACGCAAGGATGACGCATAACCGGTAAAATCCTTTCAAACTTGTCCCAATCGGCCTTTCCTCCGTAAAGCTGGAGGCCAATCCGGGGATGGACCGCCACATAAGCAAGAGGAAAAGCGTTCAAGACATCCATGACAGGATAAATCTCGGAATCCGAAGCATAGCCCAAGCGCAACTTGACCGAAAGCGCCACCGGGGAAGAAGGCAACACCTTTTCCAAAAAGCTCGCAATCCGGTCCGGATGCGGTAACAACCCACTCCCCCTCTGCTTCCGGGCCACATTCCGCACCGGGCAGCCCAAGTTCCAATCAAGCGTGGAATACCCCATCGAATGCAAGGCCTCGGCCATCGGCAAAAAATAACCGGCTTCGTTTCCCAAGAACTGGGGTTCCACCTCCATGCGATTGTTTTCCGGGAACAAATCCTTCAAAAGCGAAAGCCGGACCCGGGCTCCCGGCACCAAGCTCACGAAAGGACTGACTGCCTTCCTCATCCGGGAATAAGCCCCGAAAACTTCCATCCAGGCATTCCGGTACGGGTAATCCGTCACCCCGTCCATGGGTGCCAATATCCATTCGACCGACTCCAATTCCTCTATCATATTGCAAATATAGCGAAAGTCGAGCGCCAAGCCGAACGAAGTTCGAGCTCGGCCGAGACCAAGCTATATCGGTCCGCCAGGACCAATATAGCGAAAGTCGAGCGCCAAGCCGAACGAAGTTCGAGCTCGGCCAAGACCAAGCTATATCGGTCCGCCAGGACCAATATAGTGAAAGTCGAGCGCCAAGCAATCCAAGCCTGCTTGAGCTTGCATTGCCGAACCGCATGGACAATTGCCAAACATTTTCCTCCTCTTCTTACCTTTGCAAACGGATTCCAGCAGCAAAAGCCCCCCCCCAAAGGCGGCCCCGCCGCAATTCCAAACTCCGGACAAGACTCCCCCTTTCCAGGGCCTCCTTGCCCCAAACTGCAAACCGCACTCCATGACCAAAGAAATCTTATTAGGGAAAACACTTTCCGAACTGGAAACCCTCTGTCAAGAACTCGGTTTCCCCAAATTCACCGCCCGGCAGATTGCCGGATGGATTTATAAGAAAAGAGTCCGGACCTGGGAACAAATGAGCAATATTTCCCTCAAAAACCGCCAAATACTGGCAGAAAGGACCGAAATCGGATGCCACGTTCCCTTGCTTGCCCGGACTTCCCAGGACGGGACACGGAAATACCTTTTCCAAACGCCTTTTCCTCCAAGCGGAGAAGACGGGAAAGAGGCCCGCATAGAAGCCGTCTTCATTCCGGAAAACGAACGGGCAACCCTTTGCGTTTCTTCCCAATCGGGCTGCCGGATGAACTGCGCTTTCTGCGCCACGGGCAGCCAAGGCTTCAACCACCATTTGCAAACCCATGAAATCCTGAACCAGTTTTACAGCATTCCCGAGACCTGGGAGCTGAGCAACATGGTCTTGATGGGCATGGGCGAACCCTTGGACAACACGGACCATGTGCTCAAAGCCTTGCAAGTGATGAACGCGGATTGGGGATTCGCCTGGAGCCCTTACCGGATAACCCTTTCCAGCGTGGGAATCCTGCCTGCCCTGGAACGTTTCCTTGCCGAAAGCTCCTGCCACCTTGCCATCAGCCTGCATACGCCTTTCCACGAGGAAAGGGCTCGATTGATGCCGGCGGAAAAAGCCTTCCCTATCGTGGACACCATAGAACACCTGCACCGTTATCCTTGGCATCACCAACGCAGGCTTTCTTTCGAGTATGTCCTCATCAAAGACTTCAACGACAGCCCCTCCCATGCCTTGGCCACAGCCCGACTGCTCCAAGGGCTGGAATGCCGGGTCAACCTGATTCCCTGCCACCACGTGCCGGGGAAACCTTTCCAAAAGACCAGCCAGGAACGCATGGACCATTTCCAGCAAATCCTGCAACAAAAGCACATCATCTGCACCCAAAGAAAGTCAAGAGGAGAAGATATCGAGGCGGCTTGCGGCCTGTTGGCCAAGACCAAATAGCGCCGGGGGAACCAGATTCCTGTCCGGAACCACTCCGGATGACCAGGAAACAAAAAATCCTGGAACCCTTGATAGAAAACCAGGGTCCCAGGATATAGGAAAATCTTGAATACCTCTAATCTTGCAGGAACCGCCTGAAAAACTCGGATGTCTTCTCGTCCGGTCCCATCCCCAGTTTCTTGCGGATTTTATAAATGGATGTCTCCACTGTCCGGACCGAACGATTCGTCAAATCGGCAATCTCCTTGGTTCCCATGCCCAAAGAGAGCAAGGCACACAAACGGAGTTCGTAAGGAGTCATCTCTTCGGAGGCTTCCGCCTCCACCTTGGGCCAGAATCCGGGATACATTTGCTCGAAGCATGCCCGGTATCGCTCCCATTCGCTCTTTGCATCCAACAATTTCAAAGCGGTTTGCAACTCTCCCAGCCGCTCTTTCCGGATTTCGTCGGTCTTGGCCACGGCCAACTTTCTCAAACCGTCTGTCAAGGTGAGCAAGAGTTCGTGGCTTTTGAACATCAACAAAGCTTGCGCCGCATCCAATCCCGAACGTCCGTTTCCCTCCCGCTTTTCTGTCTTTTCCCCCATCTTTCCCTCTCCTGCGGGTGTTTCTTCCTTTGGCTCCGGTTCCGGTCGTTGCTCCGATTCCGGCGTCTTCGGTCCGGGATGCCCTTCTTCCGGATCGGGGACGTCCCGGTCCTCTTCTGTTCCCACAGCCCCGTCCCCCCCTTGGACGAAGCCTCCAAAAACGACTTCCTCCTTGTCCCAACTGGTATAAGGCGGCACGGCATTCGCCTTTTCCGGAGCCTCCATCCTTTCTTCGGGAATCCCGTCGGAAAAATCCGGGGTACTTCCCGAACCCGCATCATCGAGACGGCGGAAAACTTCATCAGCATAAGAAGCCCTCTTTTCCTTACGGACACGAACGAACAAAAACACGGCCACAAGAACCAAAAGAACACTCACAGCCAATACAATCCAAAGAAAAACAGGTAATTCTTGCATAATCTCGCTTTTTGAATCTTTTCAAATCCTTACAAAGCCCGGTCCATCTTTCGGCAAGGAAGTCCCGGACCCGTTCCTACCGGGCATGTACTTCCTTTGCACATCCCGATAGGTCCGGCAGCCCCTAAGGGACACAAGGGTCACATTTCCTCTTCGGCCGCCTTGATTTCGGCATCGGTGGCTTTTCTCACATCCAGCACCCGCCCCCTGAAATGCAGGGTTTCCCCTGCCAAAGGTTCGTTGAAGTCCAAGGTCACCAGACCATCCTGCCTGTCCACAACCAAGGCCTCGTAATACTTCCCATCCATATCCCGGATAGGGATGAATTCGCCTGGCTTCAACTCTATATTCTCATTTTCAGGAACCTCTGCCAATAAGTCAGATTCAGGG
The DNA here is from genome assembly GCA_944321885.1 of uncultured Bacteroidales bacterium. Classification (GTDB taxonomy): domain Bacteria; phylum Bacteroidota; class Bacteroidia; order Bacteroidales; family P3; genus Pullibacteroides. The sequence goes on from CALUNB010000002.1 coordinate 63,614, forward strand.
AATTGTACGACCTTTTCTTCATCGTAAGGGCCATAGCCTTGTTCCTCGCCTATCAGGAAATCGAACCCTTCCCCTGCCTCCATACCCTGCAGGTTCGTTTCCAAGACATCCAGCAGCAAGCCATGTCCAACCAGGATTTCCATCGGGTCGTCTTCCGTGTAACGTTCTATGATTTCTCCTTGTGGTCCATCGTAACGAAGCGTGTATTCCAATGTGACCATCGTGTCTTTCCCTATCTTCATTTCGCGCATTTTACAAACACAGGATTCCAAACGGGTCCAAGCCCGGATGAAGGGTAACCTCCCCCATCTTGCAAATTTAGCAAAAAAAGTCCGTTCCCGGGAGTACCCCCACGGATTTCCAGGAGATTTCCTACTTTTGCAAGCGGAGGTATAGCGGCAATCCTTGGTCTGGAACGGCACAGCACGCAAAAGCGTGTTGCCTCCTCATGAAAAAAGCCTGGAACGTGAACAAGAAAAAAATCATCACCTACAATGTGAACGGAATCCGTTCGGCGGTGAACAAAGGTTTCATCGACTGGTTGCAGGATTGCGGAGCGGATATCGTCTGCCTGCAAGAGACCAAAGCCCAACCCGAACAGATTCCCACCATGGAAATCGCCGGTGCCGGATACACCACATACAGCCTCTCGGCCCAGAAAAAAGGATATAGCGGCGTGGCCCTCCTTTGCAAACAGGAACCCGACCATATCGAAAAGGGAATGGGGATTCCCGCTTACGACAACGAAGGCCGGTTCATCCGGGCCGATTTCGGCGACTTGAGCGTGGTAAGCGTCTACCATCCCTCCGGCACTTCGGGTGATGAACGCCAAGCTTTCAAAATGAAATGGTTGGCCGATTTCCAAGACTATGTGGCGGAACTCCGCAAAACCCGCCCTTTCTTGGTCCTGGCCGGAGACTACAACATCTGCCACGAAGCCATCGACATCCACGACCCGGTCCGCAACGCGACCCATTCCGGCTTCCTGCCCGAAGAACGGGAATGGATGAGCCGCTTCTTGGCCCAAGGCTACACCGATAGCTTCCGCCATCTCCATCCCGGACTGGAAAAGCAGTACACCTGGTGGAGCTTCCGGGCGGGAGCCCGCGCCAAGAATCTGGGATGGCGCATTGATTACCTGATGATTACCAATAATTTGGTTCCAAAACTGGAAAACGCTTTCATTTTGCCGGAAGCCGTCCATTCGGACCACTGCCCTTCCGGCATCGAACTTGCCTTTTAAACAAAGACTAACTCCAAAAAACTTTTCCCATGGAACGGACAACCCGCATTCTCGGATGGGGCCTCGGCCTCTGCATCGGACTTGGCACCATGTCCTGCGTATCTTCAAAAAAATACAACGAATTGCTTGAGAAACAGAGTCTCAGCACTTCGGAGAACCGCGAATTGAAAAAAGAAAACCAGGATTGCCATGCCCATCTGGTCGAAAGCCAGGCCTTGAACAAACGGATGGAAAAAGACTTGGAAAACGCCCGGACCGAAATAGATACCCTGCGGCGCAACTACATCCTGATGGCCGCCGACCTGGCCGAACTCCAAGAAAATTACAAAAAAATCGATAACGAATATAAAAGTTCTGTTTCGGGGAAGGACGAATTGGTCGAACAACTCGGGTTGAAAGAAGCCGAACTGGCCGAAAAGGAGAGCCTGCTGAACACCCAGGCGGCCCGGCTGGCCGAGCTCCAATCAATCCTTGACAAAAAGGACCAACAAATAAACGAACTCAGGGAAAAGGTAAGCAAAGCCTTGCTGGGTTTCCAAGACAAAGGCCTGAGCATCCAGATGAAGAACGGCAAAGTTTATGTATCCATGGACGAAAAACTCCTCTTCGCCTCGGGGAGCTGGACGGTAAGCCCCCAAGGACGCGAAGCCATCCATGAACTTGCCGACGTGATGGCCCAGAATCCCGATATCCGGATCATGGTGGAAGGCCATACCGACGATGTGCCCTTGCGCGGCAAAGGTGATATCAAGGACAATTGGGATTTAAGCGCCAAGCGGGCCACTTCCATCGTACGGCTCCTGCTCGAAAACAAGGACATCAATCCCGCCCGTGTATCGGCATGCGGCCGTAGCGAATACGTGCCCTTGGTCCCGAACGAAACAGCGGAGAACCGCGCCAAGAACCGGCGTACGGAAATCATCCTGGCCCCGGATTTGGACGAACTGTTCCAACTGATCGGGACGAACTAGGCACCCTCGAACACATCCCGGAAAACTTCCATGGAGCGGAAATCCGCTCCGATTCCGGCTTGAATCCGGCAATAATCGGCCAATGCCCTCAGCAAGGCTTGACGCCGTTCCAACGGAAAAAGAGTCCGGGCGGGAAATCCGTCCGGGCTCTGCATCCGGACCCGCATCAACAAATCCAAATCGGAAGCGGGTACATTTTCCAGAAAATCCCCATGAGGCGGACGCATCGAAACGAAACCGCCCTCCCGCAAATCAAAATACTGGTCGGAAGCCCGTTGCCGGGCCTGCGGGTAGAAGCCCATGAACTCGGCCAGGCATAACAAGAAAAAAAGGTGGAACTCGGCAAAATCCTGCTGCCGTCCGTCAAAATCCCGCAAGGCACGGGCCACCGTGTCATAAAAAAACGTATCGGCATCCGCCTGACTGATGCACTTTCCCATTACCTCCGCCAGAAAGCAAGCCACACTGGCCTTACGGAAATCCGCATGGATATCCCGGTAGCAAACCGCAAGCCGGATTTCGTGCAAACGGGCCAGTTCCGAACCGGCCCGGGCCGGTTCGAACACAATCTCAACCTGGTTCAACGGGAAAAAATAAGAAGGCCGGAGCTTTCCCCCCGCCTTCCTGGGCATCCGTACCATAAAACCCTGCTTACCGGCATTCCGGGTATAGATGTTCACAACCAAGCCGTTGTCTCCATACTTGGTCTGGGTCAACACGATGCCTTCGGAAACCTGCCTCATCGGACAAAAAAGATTTTGCAAGCCAAGCTCTGCTCTCCTTCCTCCGTGGAAGCGAACACGAACAAGACCCCGCTGTCGGGCCGCCTCCCCTGCATCCCGTAACCATCCCACGAAAGTTGCCCGCCCGTGGCGCGGCCTTGGTAAATCAAAGTCCCGCTGGCATCGGTAATCTTGACAATCGCGTTCTGGGGCAAGCCCTTGATATTGATAAGCCCCTGGTACCCAGGCCTGACAGGATTAGGGAATACCCTCACCACATCCTTCGGCTCCCCTTCCGTGCGGGTAGCAGTTCCCCTGTAGGAGACCAAACCCTGGTCGGTAGCAAAGAAAACCTCGCCCGTCCGGTCATCGACCTCAATATCCTCCACCCGATTCGACAAAAGCGGGGAATTGGCCGTCGTGAAATGCTCTATCTCGTCCATTCCGTCCGAGGAAACCAAATAGACCCCATCCGAATTGGTACCCAACCATTTCCGGTTTCCCCCATCCACAGCGATGGATATCACCTGGTTGTCATCCAAAAGATTAATCAAATACCCCTCCCGGGGAACCCGGACGGTATTGACCGGCACGGAAGTAAAATTCCCGTTGGGATTCTCGAACATGCGGGCATGCTGGTCAACCACTTTGACCCCTCGGTCGGTCCCGATCCAGATATGCCCCAGATCATCTTCCACCAAACAAAAGACCCGGTTGGTCTGCAAGTCGTTCCCGTTGTTCATGTCCACTTGCAAACCTTCGATGCGGCTGCCGTCAGTCTCATACACGGCCAGATGTTCGTTATTGAATACCACCCATTGGTGCTGCCAGTAATCCACGATGAGGTTGTTGACCCGGTCCGGCCTCAAACCCGAAGCACGCAAGTCGTAAGCCTGCCAGTTCCCATCCCTGTCCCGGCGATGCAAGGCCATGTCGCTCAAATTGTTGAGTACCCATAAATTCCCATCGTCATCGAAAGCCAGACCGAAAACACGGCAGGAAGCATGGTCCACGTTGTTGTATTCGAGCGTGGAATTTTCCGGTGTATAGTAATTCATGCGCCCGTCAGGCAGGATTTCCACCAAACCGTAAGCACTCGTGGCTACAAAGAAATGCCCGTCCTGCAAGGGGTCTTCCACAACCTGGGTCACGGAACGCACCGTAGAGGGCACTCCCGCCGCACGTATGCTTTCCGCATCGTAAACCGTCCATTCCTCGTCCTGGAACATGCTGGCCTCGAAGGGAATGGCAGAAGGGGCAAAGTCGTTCCCGTAACCACCGCCCGCAACCGTCAAAGCCTTTCCTGTCATGGACAAATCGAAGCAACGGTCGGAAGCCGGGCCGTCACCCTCGAACGAACGGTATTCCCGCGTGTCCATGTCGATGCAACGCATTTCCCCTGTCTCAAATCCTATCCACAAATTTCCCCGGCCATCCAACAAGGCACTGCCTATCGCGTTGGGCGTCGTGCCACGGGTCGTGAAATCCAATTCCAAACCCGCATTGAAAACATCCGCCCTCCAACCGGAAAGCGTATCGTAATAAGCGACCACCAAGCTCTCCCCCCTTCCGGACAAAACCGACACGGAAGAAGCCCCCGAAAGCGGGACTTCCGTCCAGCTCCCACCGGCATTCCCGGCAAAGACCCGGTTTCCCGTATTCAACACCACGCGGTCCCCAGCCATGCCGACACCAGCAACGGCGGTTCCCTCGAAAGTACTATCGTACCCCCATGCAGAAAAATCGTTCAGATTAGGCGCATCCCTCTTGGCATATTTCAAGCCCGATGCCGTGGCAGCATAGATGCAAGTATCGTCCAAAGCAATTCCCGAGACCGATTCCCGGCTATTGTTCTCCCCGATATAGTAGGTTTCGCGGATTTCCTCGTTGCGCAAATCCACCGTCACCACGCCGAAACCCGTACCCAAGTAAGCATAGCGCCCATCGACCACAATGTCGTTGATCGACTTGCTTCCGTCCAAATCCGCATCCCGGATATAAGGAATGGATACCACGTCCGAACCGAACACCAAATCCAACATCCCGTCCGAATAACCGACCACCAAAGCATCGTACAAAGGGCCGTAAGCCAAAGAGGAAAGTCCCACACTACTCAAACCTTGGTTACGGTTGAACTCGTAGAGGATGTCGTCCCGCGTATCCACATATACCAAACCCGTTTCCATCAATCCGAAGACATCCACATCCCGCTGCGCCATTCCAAGAATGGCGGAAGGCGCGAAATGGGTCCGCCAATGCCCCACCGCCACACCCTGTGCCGGAAGTCCGGCCAGGAAAGAAAAGAACAACCCGTTAAGGAACAACAATTTGAATATGAAAGAACGCGATTTCATGAAGCCAGCTTAGGTTTTTATATGCAATCTACAAAGTTACGGATTTTCTGTTTACATTTGCCCGTTATACAAACCGCCCCCCCTGACATAGAAGCTGTTTAAAATTTCTTGCAATCCTGAAAAGACTGAATTTCCAGGGACCGGGTTCAGGATTTTGTTTGCCCATCGGGGGCTATTTCGGCTCTGGGTTGAGCGATGCTCGATGATAGCTTGGTCTCGGAGAAATCAAAGCAAGCTTTGATTCCCCGCTCGACTTTCGCTATCGTTTGCGTTTTTCACGTCAGATAGCTCGGCTATCCTCCTTTGAAAAACGCCGCGCCATCCCTCCAAATCCCCTCCCGATGGTCTAAACAAATAAATTTAAAACAGCTTCTTAGAAAGACAAAAAAATGCGCCAACGCGAAGTTTTCCACCAATATCCTGTCTTCCTGCAAATCCTCTATTTTGCCGCCATCTGCATCGGATGCCTGACCGTCAGCAACGGCATAGCCAGCCTGCTTGTCATCCTGGCCGGAGGAGAAGAAAGCCTGCAAAGCATAGGTTCCCTGCTCTTTGTCCAAACTCTCTCTTCCATAGGAGGATTCCTGCTACCGGCCCTGTGGCTGGCATGGATGAAAAAGGCGGGACAGCCCGACTACCTGCACATACGCACGGAGGCGGGCATGGTTCCTGTCCTGGCCGGCATCGCGTTCCTCATCCTGGCCACACCGCTGGTTTCCGCCCTGCAAGGTTGGGGCGAAAACTGGCAAAACGCCCTCGGAGGCAGCCTTGGAAGTTACTTCCAGCAAAAGTCCCTGCAATCCGGAATGATAGTGGACAAGCTACTGCACGTGGAAAGTTGGGGTGTTTTCCTTTGCTCTTTCTTCGTCATCGCCGTGGTAGCGGGGATTTGCGAGGAGTTCCTTTTCCGGGGCGGACTGCAAAACCTCTTGGCCGAATGGTTCAAAAACAAGCACGTGGCCATCTGGGTCGCTTCCATACTCTTCAGCGCCTTCCATCTGGATTTGGCCGGTTTCCTACCCCGTTGCCTGCTGGGCGCCATCCTGGGCTATACCTATGCCTATTCGGGCTGCATCTGGGTTCCCGTCATCCTGCATACCCTCAACAACGGGGTCTCCTGCCTGATGGCCTTCCTCTATTTCAAGGGTTACGCCAAAATCGACCCGGACCTGCTTGGCCAAAGCCTCGGACCGGAATGGACCCTCGTGAGCTTGGCCGGATTGGTTTTCTTGGCCATTTTCATTTTCAGGACCAACAAATTGAAGAAAACCGGCGCATAGAAGCGGTACGCCGATAACAGGTAAACTGCATCCTTGCCATGGCCGTCGGAAACCGGTCCGGACTCAGACGGGGTCCACATCTACCACCACGCGGACCTTGCGGAAACGCGTATCTTTCCAGAAATCTTCCAAACACTGCAACAGCCGTTGCTTCATTTTTTCCACCAAAGGCGTCCGTTCGATTTTAATCAGGATATCCCGTATATAATAAGTATTGACCCGGCTCACAAGAGGATATTCGGGACCCAAGACCCGTTCCCCGTAAATCTGCCGGAGAACAGAAGCCAGGAAACCGGAAGCCTGGCAGGTCAAGGCTTCATCCTTATGCCTCACGCTCAAACGGACCAGTCGGTAGTAAGGCGGATATTTGAAAACCAACCGATCTTGCATCTGGCTCTGGAACATGGACGCATAGTCACTGTTCATGACATCCCGGATTACTTGGTAATCGGGCCGGTAGGTCTGAATGACCACCTCCCCTCCCCCGTTTTTCCGTCCGGCACGCCCGCTTACCTGGGTCATCAACTGGAAACTGCGTTCATAGGCCCGGAAATCCGGGAAAGAAATCAAGCTGTCGGCATCCACGATACCCACAACCGCTACATTGTCAAAGTCAAGTCCTTTTGTCACCATCTGGGTTCCTACCAAAATGTCGATTTTCCGATCCTGGAAATCCTCGATAATCTTGTGGTAGGCCCCCTTGTTACGCGTACTGTCCAAATCCATGCGTCCCACGCGGGCTTCGGGAAACAGCAAAGCCAAATCCTCTTCTATCCGTTCGGTCCCGACCCCTTTCAATTGCATCCGGGGACTCCCGCATTGGGGGCAGACATGCAGCTGAGGTATCGTGTAACCGCAATAATGGCAAAGCAACACCCCCCTTTGCTTGTGGTAGGTCAAGGTCACGTCGCAGTTCTCGCAAACAGGGACATAACCGCAGGCATCGCATTCCAAACGGGCGGAAAAGCCCCTGCGGTTCTGGAACAAAATCGCTTGCTTCCCTTGCTCCAAAGCGCCCCGGATTTTAGATATCAAAAGCGAGGAAAAAGGCCCCTGCATCGTCTTGAGACGCTTTTCTTCCTTCAAATTGGAAACCAGGATGCCGGGAAGTTCGACCCCGCCGTAACGGGTAAACAAGGTGGCCAAGGCGTATTTGCCATGCAAAGCGTTGAAATAGGACTCCAAGGAAGGCGTGGCCGACCCCAGAACCACCTTGGCCCCATGCAAATGCCCCAGGAAAACAGCGGCATCCCGGGCATGGTAGCGGGGGGAAGGGTCCTGCTGCTTGTAGGAACTATCGTGTTCCTCGTCCACGATAATCAAACCCAACTTCCTGAAAGGCAAAAACAAAGCCGAACGTGCCCCCAGGATGACCCGGTAACGGCTGCCCGTGTTCTTCCAAATCTCCACTTTTTCCGGTTCGTTATAACGGGAATGGTAGACTCCTACCGCCGCCCCGAAATATTTCCGGAGCCGCCCGATCATCTGGGCAGACAGGGCGATTTCGGGAAGCAGGAACAAGACCTGTTTACCTTGGGCCAACACTTCCCGCATCAATTGGATATAGATTTCCGTCTTCCCGCTCGAAGTGACCCCGTGCAACAAACAAACCGGTTTTTGGCGCAAGCCTTCTTTCACTGCCTCGAACGCTTCCTGCTGGGCCGGGGAAAGCACCACCTCCCGGCTTTCGTCCTCTTGCCCGGACAGGATTTCCAAACGGCTCTTATGCTGTTTGCGGCTCTCCAGGATGCCCTTCTTCAACAAAACCTGCAAGGCCGCGCCCCCTTTGTCCAATTTGCCAGAGACCAAGGATTTCTTGACCCAACCGTCCTCTGCCTGGGGGTAAAGGGACATATACGCCATCAAGGCCTCCAGCTGCTTGAAAGAACGTTTTTCCAATTGGTCGAACACTTCCTGCTGCGCCTGGGGATTTTCCCGGTAGGCGTCTCCCCAACGCACATATTCTTCCGAAAGCGGGCGGTAGCGTTCGCTGAACTCTTCCTTGACCCAAATGATACCCCTTTCCCTAAGCCCCCGGATCAAAGGAAAGACTTTCGCCTGGGAAGCGGCCATGGCGGCCTCGTCCAAGTCCAATTCTTTTTTCCGGACCAAGGCGTCGACGATATCGAGTTGCTTTTCATTCAATCCGGACACATCCCCGTCGAAGTCCGGATTCAAAATGATTTTGGTTTCGCTATCCAACTTGAAACCGGAAGGCAAAGCCGCCGCCATCACTTCTCCTTCCGTACATAAATAATACGAAGCCATCCATTCCCAAAAGCGGAATTGCTCCGGGTTGACCACCGCTTCCTCGTCCAAGACGGAAAGCACCTCCTTGAGCGCATGGTCCGGCTTGTCGCCATGTACCCGTTTCACCAAACCGGCATAAATCTTTCCTTTGCCAAACGGCACGCATACCCGCAGTCCGGGCTTCACGGAAGCTTGCAATTCTTCCGGAACGGCATAAGTGAAAAGGGCCCGCAAGGGCAAAGGCAGCAATACATCGACAAAAACCGGCATAGGGCAAAGGCTCCATTCAGGAAAGGGCGAAATTACAAATTTCTTTATATCTTTGCATGCAAGACATAGGTCGATTCGTGTCGGGCCGAGAGCCCTTTGATTCCTGCATTTTCTGAAAAACGGAGTCTTTTTCAAACCCTCTTACCGGAAAAGGAACCGGCCGGATAAATGTTGCCTTGCTCTCCCGGCAAGGGAAATACAACACGGACATTATTCCCAATCGTATGAAATATAACACGCAAAGACGCCCCTTGGTTTATTCCGAATACGGACGGGGCATCCAGGAGATGGTTGATTTCACCGTCAATATTCCCAGCAAAGTAGCCCGGAACCGGGCAGCCCAAACCATCTTGAAGTTCATGCAAGTGCTCAACCCCCAGGTCAAGGAACTGGACGATTACATGCACAAGCTTTACGACCAGCTCATCATCATGTCCGATTACAAATTGGACATCGACAACCCCTATCCGGCACCTGTCCGGGAAGAAGATGAGAACCGCAAGAAACACGTTTTCAGCTACCCCTCCACGCAAATCCGCTTCCGCTATTACGGAAAGACCCTGGAAGCCATGATCCGCAAAGCCGCCGAGATGCCGGACGGCAAGGAAAAGGATGCCATCCTGAACCTGATTACCGTGCAGATGAAGAAGTCCTACTATCTTTGGAACGACGACATCCTGAGCGACGAGCTGGTGGCCGAGCATCTGAGCATCCTCTCGAACGGCAAATTGCAATATACCGATGCCATGAAAGGGGAAGTTTACTCGGCCTTTTACAACAAGCCCAGCCTGGAACGGAAAAACAAGTACATCAACGTCAACGCTTACGACAATTCCGCCCGACGGAACTTCAGTAACAACCACAACAATAACAACAATTCCAATAACCGTAACAACTATAACAACGGGAACAACCACAGGTTCCATACCAACAACCGGGATGACAACCACAATTTCACCCCTGGGACTTCCCGTTTCAAAAAGAGGAGACCGTTTTGAGTGCTTTTTCCATTACCGGAGGTTGCCGCTTGAGCGGTTGCCTGAAACCGCAAGGAGCCAAAAACGAAGCCTTGCAGGTTATCTGCGCCAGCCTGCTGACCCGGGACAAAGTGGTTTTACACAACGTCCCCTTGATTCGGGATGTATTGAAACTGATGGAGTTGCTCCAATGCCTAGGCGTAGAGGTTGCACAAATCGGCCCGCATAGTTTCTCCTTCCAAGCCAAAGAAATACATACCGGTTACCTCCACAGCGAAGATTTCAAATCCAAAGCAGGGAGCCTGCGGGGCTCGGTCATGACGGCTGGTCCGCTTCTGGCACGAACCGGCAAGACCTTGGTTCCCCAGCCGGGAGGAGACAAAATCGGAAGACGCAAGCTCGACACCCATTTCACCGGTTTCGAAAACTTAGGAGCCCATGTCGCTTACGATGCCAAGGAGCATTCGTTCTCGGTGGAAGCCAAGCAGCTCGAAGGACGTTACATGCTCTTGGACGAAGCCTCCGTGACAGGGACAGCCAATATCGTGATGGCCGCTGTCTTGGCACAAGGCACGACCACGATTTTCAATGCGGCCTGCGAACCCTATGTCTTGCAATTGTGCCGCATGCTCAACAGGATGGGCGCCAAAATCATCGGAGTCGGTTCCAACCTCTTGCAAATCGAAGGTGTCAAAGAACTGCATGGAACCGAACACACCCTGCTGCCCGACATGATCGAAGTGGGCAGCTTTATCGGGATGGCTGCCATGACCCGTTCGGAAATCACCATCCAAGACGTGGAAATCCAATATTTGGGGAACATCCCCCTTGTATTCAAGCATCTGGGAATCCACACCGAATGCCGGGGCAATGATTTGTACATCCCCGTCCAAGACCACTACACCATAGAAAGTTCCCGCGACGGCTCCATCCTGACCATCGCCGACGCACCTTGGCCCGGCTTCACGCCCGACCTGATCAGCATCGCCTTGGTAACGGCCACCCAGGCCCGAGGCAGCGTCCTCATCCACCAGAAGATGTTCGAAAGCCGCCTTTATTTCGTCGACAACCTGATCAGCATGGGCGCCAAAGTCATCTTGTGCGACCCGCACCGGGCCACCGTCATCGGGCTGGACCGGGAATCTCCTCTGCACAGCATCTCCATGGTCTCACCCGATATCCGTGCCGGGGTCGCCTTGCTGATTGCCGCCATGTCAGCCGAAGGAACCAGCACCATCCACAATATCGAACAAATAGACCGGGGTTACGAGAACATCGACGAACGGCTCAACCACTTGGGAGCCAAAATCCAAAGGATTGACGATTAGGAAACGGTTTGGAATTCCCTGTAATCCCGGAAAAGCGGATTCCCAAACCGTTTCCGGATTTTGTTTGCCCCTCTTTCCAAGCCTTTTCTTACGTTTCCCACGCCTGCCGTAAAAACTCCCACCATGCCGCAGAACGACATTTTCCAAATTTGCATCCCCTCGCCCGTGGGCGGGCTGAGATTGGTCCAGGAAAAGGACTCCCTTGTCCGGATCGACTTCCTCGGGCAAGCCTGGGAATCCACCAAGCCGGAACACATAAACACCGGGGACAGCACACCTCTGCTGGAAAACTGCCGGCAAGAACTGCAAGCCTATTTCAAAAAGGATTTGCGCGAATTTTCGATACCTCTCCGCCCCCAAGGCAGCCCGTTCCAGGAAAAGGTCTGGAACATCCTGCGCTCGATTCCTTACGGGGAAACATGGACCTACAAACAAGTGGCCATCCAAGCCGGATGTCCCTTAGGTGCCCGGGCCGTGGGACAGGCCAACCACTACAACCCTATTCCAATCCTAATCCCTTGCCACCGGGTCGTCCAGAGCGGAGGCAAACTTGGAGGGTACGCAGGCGGTTTGGATGTCAAGACATTCCTCTTGGAATTGGAATCCTCCCACCGCCCCGGAAATCCGGCCCGCTGCTGACCGGAACCAATTCAATGCAAGCCCACGTCCTTCAGCAAACGCAAATGATGCGAATACCGGCCTGAAGCCCAGATTCCTTCATGATCCACCGAATCCATCCGCACAAAACCGCTGCTGTGGATTATCCGCCCATTTCCCATGTAAATCCCCACATGGACGATATTCCCGTCCGGATTATCGAAAAACAGCAAATCCCCGGCCCGGGCTTCCTCCAACATGGGAACATCCGTCCCCAAAGCCGCTTGCTGGGAAGCGTCGCGGGGCAATTCAAAACCGTACATCCGGTAGAGCAGCTGGGTGAAACCGGAACAATCCAAAGCGAAACAAGATTTCCCGCCCCATAAATACGGCGTGTTCAAAAGCGACCCAGCCCTTTCCAGCAAACCGGTAGCTCCAGACCGGGCCAGAACCCGGGTGTCTTCCGCCTCGGTCCGGCATCGGTACTGGACACCCCCCAAACGGAACTCACGGTTCCCCGGATTGTAAAAAGGCAGACGGCAGCCCATACCGATACGGAAAACGGCCTGGTCCGACAGACGTTCCACCTCGCCTTGGAAACCGGTCGTGAAAAAACGGGTGGTATCGGAAGCATGCGCCAAAAACGCCTCTTCTTCCAAAGCAAGCACCTGCTTGCTGTCAATCCAGCCTGTATATCCATCCAAATGGTTTTCTATCTTCAACCAGTTCTTGTAGCGGTCGATGACAACACACAAATCCCCGAAAAGCAGTTCCGTCACCATTTCCGAGGCGTCCGAAACGGTTTTCCTCACCGGGATATGGGAAAAAGCGCAAACGGCATAACGGATTTCGTCCATTTCACAATCGGAATGAAAATGAATATGTATAAAAAAAAACCGCCTGCAAGATACAAGCGGTTTTCTTTTCTTTTCAAGAAAATCTTAGTTCAGGGTGAAGTTTACCGGCACATTGTAAAGCACACGTACGGCACGTCCACGTTGTTTCCCCGGATGCCATTTGGGCATCGCCTTGATAACCCGGACAGCTTCCTCGTCGCAACCGCCCCCGATACCACGCAGGACTTTCACATCCGAAATGCTACCATCCTTTTCAACCACGAACGTCACATACACACGTCCTTGGATGCCACTTTCCATGGCCACGACCGGGTAACGGATATTTTCACTCAGATATTCGTAAAGAGACTGCATACCTCCAGGATAGGAAGGCATCTCTTCCACGATTTGGAAAATCTCTTCTTCCGCAACCTCTTCTTCTTCCACCACGACCGGAGGTGCCACATAATCTTCCACTACCGTGGTTTCCGTGGCTTCCGCGTCAATCCTCACCTCGGTTTCGATTTCCACATCGTCCTCTACAATCTCAATCTGGTCGGAAACCTGGGCAGGAGGTGGCGGTGGAGGAGGCGGCAGATTCTGTTCCGTCTGGATAATCATTTCCTCTTCCGTCTCTATGGCTGTCCTCGCCGCAACCTCGATTTTTTCATTGTCGTAAGACTTCCACTCGAAAGCCACCAAGACAATAGCCAAAGCGAGAACCAAACCCAAAGAGCCGTACAGACCTTTCTTGTTTTCAAGGTCCGCTTGTGGGGATTTTTTCAGTTCCATGGTGTTTTTTTTAATCGGCCATCCTTATCCGCAGAACTTCCCTCCGCCTCAAGACGGTGGAAGTCTCGGAAAGGCCATCATGAACGCGGAAAGAGGGGGATTCGAACCCCCGGTAGGGAATACCCCTACGACAGTTTAGCAAACTGTTGGTTTCAGCCACTCACCCATCTTTCCTTTACCGCTTTCCGCCCACCGCTCCTGCTTCGGGGCGAAGCCATGGGAACCGGAAACGGAAGACCTTCGTTCCAGAAGGCCTGCAAAGGTAGGAAAAATTTTAACACTTTTTACAAATCCGGAAGCCGATAAAATTTTTTTTCTGCGTTTATCCATGAAAACAGCCTCCATGAACAGGACGAAAACACTCTGGCAAAACCCGGATCCCAGCCGCCGGTCCCGGGTCCCCTTTCCCGGTTTCTCCCCTCGGATCCGGCCGTTCTTCCTTGCCTGCACCGGATTTTTCCTACTGTCTCCCGCTATAGGACAGGATTTTACCAATATCGGAAAACGGAAAGCCTTCCATCTTTCCGGAAGCTTGGACTTGCAAGGTTCCAGCCGCTTTTCGGATTGGAACGAGATGCAAGATCCCTTCTCCTACTCGATTTCCCTGCGGCTCAATCCTTCCATCTACGGGATTTCCCTTCCCTTTTCCTTCCACTTCGCCGACAGCCGGTTTTCCTTTACCCAACCTCTTTCCCAGCTTTCCTTCTCGCCCTCTTACAAATGGGTACAACTCCATTTAGGCCGGACCTCGATGGAAATGCACCCTTACGGCTTGTCCGGACACCCGTTCGACGGAGCCGGTATCACGCTCAGTCCCGACTTCCCTCTCCATTTTTCGGCCATGTACGGACGATTGGAGAAAGCCCGCCAAGGCGATACGGCCTTGCTTGCCTCCCCCCACGGGTATGCCGAATCCAATCTACCCTCCTACAAGCGGACCGCTTATGCCTTCAAAGTCGACTTCAACCACAAAGGCCAGCAATTCGCCCTGCATTTCTTCCGGGCCAGCGACCATGCGAAGAGCCTCGCCCCCGCCTTCCAATCCTATGCAAGCCCCCAAGCCAATGCCGTCTGGGCCTTGGATTTCTCGTTCAAACTCTACAAGGACTTGCGCCTGAGCGGACAGGCCGGTTTGAGTTCCCATACATCCAACCTTCTCGAAGCCAAGGAAAAGAAGCGCGGCATCCTGGCTGGTATCATGCGGCCCTTCTTGGCCCAAAGGGCCTCCACATCCCTCCATACCGCCTATAAAATCGGGCTCGGATTCAAAGGTTTCAGCCTCGCCTACGAAAGAATCAGCCCCGGATACGAAACCCTGGGCGCCTATTATTTCAACCGCGACTTCGAAAACGTGGTGCTCTCCTTTGCCCGGAATTTCAACAAATGGGATGTGAAAGCCGACATCGGCTGGCAAAGGGACGACCTTTCCAAGGAAAAAGCAAGCCGGATGGACCGTTTGGTGGGTTCTGCCTATCTCAATTACCAAATTGACGAACGCTTCCGGATTTCCGCCTCTTATTCCAATTTCACGACTTATACCCGGCTCAAACCCATCGACCTGACCCGGCCCGACGAGCCTTGGCTCCAAGACCCCGACACGATGGCATTCCGGCAAATCGCCCAACAGGCCCAGTTCGGCTTCGCGTTCAACACATCCTCGCAAGCCCTGCATCCCCAGCAGGCCGGCATCGATATTTCCTACCAGAGTTCAAGGGAACAAAGCCAACAAACTTTCAACGATTACATCTACGCGAGCTTGCAGCACGGCATCCTCATAGCCGGGGAGTACCAATTGCAATCAGCCTTGAATTTCAGCACCGGCATCGACCGGACCGCGGCCGGACCGGCTTCCACGAATTACAGCCTCGGCCCCTCCGTGGTGGTTTCCAAATCGTTCTTCAAGAAAAGCCTGCGGACCTCCGGAGGGCTGAACTATTATTGGGACATGCAAGGGAAACAAAACCAGGGAAGTGTGGCGGGACTGCGCCTGCGGGGCAGCTACACGCTGCAAAAAGTCCATGTGTTCGACCTCCAAATCCATACCCGGCTCCGCTTTTCCTCTTCCGGAACCGGCATCGGGAAAGAGCTGCATATCGTGGCAGGATACCATTACAATTTCGAACTGGACCCCCAGAAGCTGAAAAAGCAAAGCGCCTTGCGGAAAAAACAAAAGGCGGCACGGAAGCGGGAACGCATGCGCAGACGCGGGGAAATCTGGGAAGCCCCCATCGGCCCCAGTTGGTAGAAAAACCGGAAGTCTAAAACAATTCCCCTTGCATGGGCCGGGGGGCGGCAGGACTTGCCTCGGAACCGGAAACCGGGGATAATCCCGGATGTGAAACGGAATCCGAAGTTTTTTCCCCGGAATCCGGGACCGTCGTGACCGGTTCCACGGAATCCGCAACGACGGGATTCCCGGGCATGGAAGCAGGCTCCGAAACGGAGGTCAACACCTCCCCGCTCCCGGCGATACGCCTGAAAAATTCTTCTTCCCCGACAAGCGGGATGCCCAAACGTTCCGCCTTTTTCTTCTTCTCCGGACCCATTTTCCCACCGGCCAAGATGAAGTCGGTCTTGGACGAAATGGCCGAAACCATTTTCCCGCCATGGCGTTCCACCAAAGCCTTCATTTCCTCCCGGGGACGGGAAAAAGTGCCGCTGATGACCCAGGAAGTGCCGTTCAAGACCGAAGACAGGTTTTCTGCCTTGTAACTCAGCTGCAAACCATGCAAGGCAAGACGCTCCACGATGGCCCGTTCCTTGTCCCGGGAAAAGAAATCGGATACGCTCCGGGCTATCACCTCGCCGATTTCCCCCACCTCGAGCAAATCTTCCGTCGAAGCCGACATCAACGTCTGCACATCCTTGAAATGCCGGGCCAAGACCTTCGCGGTCGCCTCGCCCACATAACGGATTCCCAAGGCGTACAACACCCGTTCGAACGGACGTTCCTTGGAAGCGGCAACGCCCTGCAATATGTTCTGGACTGTTTTTTTCTTGAACGACAGCGAACGGACCGAACCGTCCTTGCCTTCTATCTCCTTGCTGAGATTGTACAAATCCTCGTAACGCAAATCGTAGAAATCGGCCACGTTCCGCACCAGGCCCTTGTCGTAAAGCAATTCCACCTTGCCTTCGCCCAAAGAAACGATATCCATCGCTTTGCGCGAAATGAAATGCTCCAGCTTCCCCTTGATCTGGGGCGGGCAACCTTCCTCGTTCGGGCAATAATGCCCGGCTTCGCCCTCTTTCTTGACCAAAGGGGTCCCGCATTCGGGACAATCATGGATGAACTCGAAAGGCTGCAAACCGGGTTCCCGCCGCTCCAAATCCACCCCCACGATTTTGGGAATCACTTCCCCGCCCTTTTCCACGTACACATAATCCCCTATCCGCACATCCATCTTGCCGATGATGTCGGCATTGTGCAGGGAAGCCCGCTTGACCGTGGTACCCCCCAAAGCCACCGCTTCGAGATTGGCGACCGGGGTCACCGCCCCCGTCCGGCCGACCTGGAAACTGATGCTTTCCAAACGGGTACAAACCCGTTCGGCCTTGAACTTGTAGGCGATGGCCCAACGCGGCGACTTGGCGGTATTCCCCAAAACCGGCCACAAATGGGTCTGGTTCACCTTGATGACGATACCGTCGATATCAAAAGGCAGGTTCTCCCTCTCCTTGTCCCATTCATCGATATAGTCGAAAACATCCTGCAAAGTAGCGCAACGACGGTAATAACGGCCCGTCTTGAAGCCCCAGGAACGGATGCATTCCAGACGTTCCGAATGCAAATCGGGCAATCCGGCCTCGTTCCGGGCGGTTTCCGGGTTCCGGGCAGCTCCCGGTCCGGATTCCGGACGGGAATCCGGCTGGGTTTCCGAACCGGCATCCCCCTTGTTTTCCAAAAGGAAATAAAGGAAACAATCCAATTTGCGCCGGGAAACTTCGGCAGGGTCCTGCAATTTCAAACTCCCCGAAGCGGCATTGCGGGGATTGGCGAAAGGGCTTTCCCCGATTTCCTCCCGCTGGGCGTTGAGTTCCAAGAAAGACTTGCGGGGCATGAGGATTTCGCCCCGGATTTCAAATTTCCGTGGATAAGCGGCACCAGAGTCCGAAGACGGGAGAATCCGCAAAGGTACGCTCCGGATAGTCCGGACATTCCCGGTCACATCGTCGCCTTGAATCCCGTCGCCCCGGGTCACGGCCTGCACCAACTGCCCCTCCTCGTAACTCAGGGAAATGGAAAGACCGTCGTATTTCAGCTCGCAAACATAATCGAAGGGCTCCGGGCTCAATTTGCGCAAACGGGCATCGAACTCGGCGATTTCCTCCCTCGAATAGGTATTGCCCAACGAAAGCATGGGGATGGAATGCCGCACGGTAGGAAAATCCTTGACCGGTTCCCCGCCCACGCGCCGGGTAGGAGAAAACGGGGAAGCATAGGCTGGATAAGCCTTTTCCAAAGCCTCCAGCTCCTTGAGCCGCATATCGAACTCATAGTCGCTAATCAGGGGACTGTCTTCCACATAATAAGCCCGGTTGCAGGCTTCGAGGAAGCTTGTCAAGGACTCTATTTTTCCTTTGGCCTCTTTTTCCTTGGCATCCATTTCTGCGGCCCCATCCATCTGTTTCCCAATTCTTTGAATTAAAAACCCTTGCATCACAAGCCCTCATCCGGGCAAATCCCCCGGCTTCCCTTTCCCCGAAGCCCCAAGCAGCAAGCCCAAACCAGCCCACACAAACCGGCGGCTCAAACCTCGGATTCCCGAACCTTCCGTTCCCAAGGAACCGGCTTCGCCCATTATCGGTTTCTTCCGTTATTTTTTCTTTTTAAAGATCTTACGCCAAGTGTCAGCATCCACCAAGGAAGAATCCACCGTGGCCTGCACAGTCAAGAAAAGACCGAAAGGCAAGAAAATCAGGGTCGCCAGCCACGAACCCAGGGTGCAACTCATCGAACCTTCGATGGCCGCTTTCTCCCCGATTACCGACAAAGTGTAGTAAATGATGAACAAAAGCACGGAAACGACCAAAGGCATCCCCATGCCGCCCTTGCGGATCAAGGCTCCCAAAGGCGCCCCGATAAAGAACAAAATCAAGCAACCGACCGAAAGGCTGAATTTCTTATGCTCTTCCACGCGGTAGGAATTGAGCCTTTCCTGCTGGTACTGGATATCTTTTTTGTAATAGGACATGTCGTTGGCCATCGCATCGGCGGTCTTGGCCGCATCGGAAAGTTCCTTGGCGGTAGGCTGGGGCAAGGTGTAGGCCGGACTGAAACCGGACCGGGCCACCAATTCGTCCATTCTATGCAAGCAAGCCGAATCATGGCCAATCAGGCTTTCCAAATAATAATTACGCCCGTTCAGACTCATGACCAAATCGGCCACCCGTTTACCGGCCCGCATCTTGAGCGTATCGATCTGGAACCCCAAGGCCTTAAGACCCAAGGATTTCTGATGCCGTCCATACATATCGTCGTCCACTTCCGGGCCTTCGTATTCCGACAGGTCGATAATCAAGGTCTGGGTATCGAACTTGATACGCGTGAAAGAATTATCCGAACCGCTTTTGCTGCCACCGAACTTGGCCTGTTCCACATCTTCACCGTAGGAAAAACCATCGTAGAGGTTGAAAACGAGGTAGCGGCCATTGTCACGCGTGAACATGCTGCCCGTGTTCGACATGGTCACGGCCCGGTTCCCCTTCTTTTCCGAATGGTCGTAAATCTGCACGTCTTCCAGGTACAAACCATCGTCTTCCTTCTGCCCTACCCGGATCACATAGTCGGGAATCCCGTAATAATAAATGCCTTCCTGTACATTGACTGCCGGACGGGTCGTCTGCATTTCCTCGTATTTCTGCCGGTGCAGCTTGTAAGCCTTGGGAACCGCGTTGTTGGCGAAAAAGAAAGCCACGCCGCTGATAACCAAGCTGGCAAAAACGGTGGAACGCAAGACGCGGCGCAAGGGGATACCCGCCGATTTCATGGCCACCAGTTCGTAATGCTCGCCCAAGTTGCCGAAGACCATCAAGGAAGACAACAAGACGGACATAGGCAAGGCCATGGGAACGAAAGTCCAGCAAGCATACCAGAGGAACTCAGCGATATCGCTCAGGGCCAAACCTTTTCCAACCAAATCATCCATATACCGCCAAATGAACTGCAACAACAGGACAAAGGTGGAAATGAAAAAAGTGAGGACCAGAGGCCCCACGAAAGACTTGAGGACGAATTTATCTATCTTTTTCATATACAATCTATTTTACCGGATTCCCGCCTCACCACAAATCCATCGGCAAAGGCCGCCAAACCTTGACCTTGCGCTTCACTTCCTTGAAAGGCAGGATGGCCGCCCCGGCTGCCAAAAGCGGGATTCCCGTAGCCAAAGCCTCCACGTGGAAGAAGGGTTTCTTCTGGTTGGTCAGTCCGTTGAACGCGTCCAAGACCAGATACCCCCCCCCAGCGATGCACAAGGCCGAACCGGTAATCAGGCAAACCCTCATCGGCACATAATAGGCTTCCAGCGAATCGTATGTTATTTTTTGGGTTCCTAAAACAAAAGCCGTGTCGTAAATGGCAAACAAACGGCCTTCCACCTTCCGCCCGTCAATCAGTTTCACCTTCATGGGGGACCCGATCGCGTAGATGTTCCGCTTGCCCGGTGCCTTGACAAAGGCCAACACCCTCCCGCCTGTCAATTGGGAGGACTCCAAGCCCCGGCTGCTGCGCGGACGTTTCCATTGCGCCTGCAAACCGTCCGGGCTTCCCAAGAGGAAAAAAAACGACAAAAGTCCGATGAGAGGCAGTCTCCACTTCATAGGGGTTGCTTGGCTTGCGGAAGAACAGGCAGACCGGGATGTGCCAAAATGGGTAATCCGCGACCTTGCATCCCACCCATTCCGACAGTCAGTCCACCGAAAACGCTGTCAAAAGTTTTGTTTTGACACAGCTTCGTCGTCCATCCGGAAAAGCTTTATCTTGTCAACTGTTTCAACTGGGCTTCCAAAGCCGATATTTTCTGTTCGGCATCGGCCTGTTTCTTGCGTTCGGCTTCCACCACGTGGACCGGCGCGGAAGACACGAAACGTTGGTTTTCCAATTTTTTGAGCACCGATTGCAGGAAACCGCGCATATAAGTCAGCTCCTTACCGATGCGTTCCTTTTCGGCTTCCACGTCCAAATTGCCCCCGAAAGGCACGAAACACTCGGTCTTCCCGGCCATGAAACTCATGGCACCTTCCACCACGGCATCCACGTATTCAATGCTTTCCAAATTGCAAAGCTTGGCAACGATGCTGTCGAAGCGGTCTTTTTCCCCGGCCTTGATTTTGAGTTCGAGCGGGGTCTTGTTGGGAATGTTCTTTTCGTTGCGCAAGGCACGGATGCCCATGATGATTTCCTCGGCATGGGCGAACCCGTCCAGAATCTCCCGCTGGGCATCGGTAAGCCGCGTATCGGGCAAAGCCTGGAACATCACGCTTTCCCCTTCCTGGCGTTCGCCCAAGGCATGCCAAACTTCCTCGGTGATGAAGGGCATGAAAGGATGCAAGGCCTGCATCAACACTTCCATGAAGCCGATGGCCCGGTCTTGGGACAAGGCATCGAGGGGTTGGCCGTAGGCCGGTTTCAACATTTCGAGGAACCAGGAGCAGAAATCATCCCAGACCAGCTTGTACAACTGCATCAAAGCCTCGCTGATCCGGTATTTCTCCATGTTTTCCCCGGCTTCCTGCAAGGTCTGGTAAAGCTTGGCTTCGAACCATTCGCAAGCCAGGCGGGCCGGTTCGGGCTGTTCGAGCTTTTCGTCCCGGCTCCACCCCTTGATCAAACGCAGGGCGTTCCAAATCTTGTTGCAGAAATTACGTCCTTGTTCGCAAAGGCTTTCATCGAAAGGCAGGTCGTTGCCCGCCGGGGAGGTCAGAAGCATACCCACGCGTACCCCGTCGGTCCCGTATTTTTCCATCAGGGCGAGCGGGTCGGGCGAATTGCCCAAGGACTTGGACATCTTGCGACCCAATTTGTCGCGTACGGTTCCGGTGAAATAAACGTGTTTGAAAGGTATCTGTTTGCGGAAATCCAGACCGGCCATAATCATACGGGCCACCCAGAAGAAAATGATGTCGGGTGCCGTCACCAGGTCGGAAGTCGGGTAATAATAAGCGATTTCGGCATTGTCCGGCTTGCGGATTCCATCGAAGACTTCCAAAGGCCAGAGCCAAGACGAGAACCAGGTATCCAGCACGTCTTCGTCCTGTCTGAGGTTTGCCAAGGTCCAGGAAGCGGCTTCAGGATATTTGGCTTGAGCCTGTTCCAAGGCTTCCTGGGCGGATTTGGCCACTTCCACTTCCCCGTTGGGCAAGTAATAGGCCGGAATGCGGTGTCCCCACCAGAGCTGGCGCGAGATGCACCAGTCCTTCAGGTTCTCCATCCAATGCCGGTACGTATTTTTGAACTTGGCCGGGATAAAACAGATTTCATCGTCCATGACCACTTTCAGGGCCGGTTTGGCCAGGTCTTCCATTTTGAGGAACCACTGCATGGAAAGCTTGGGCTCGATGGCCACGTCCGTCCGTTCGGAAAAGCCCACATTGTTGGTGTACTCTTCCTCTTTTTCCAGCAAGTCCGCCTGTTTGAGGTCGATCACGATTTGTTTGCGGACCGCGAAACGGTCCATGCCGGCATATTTGCCCCCCCATTCGTTCAGGGTGCCGTCGTCATTGAAGATATCGAAGCTTTCCAGTTTGTATTTCAAACCGATATTGTAGTCGTTGATATCGTGGGCGGGGGTAATCTTCAAGCATCCGGTCCCGAATTCCTTGTCCACATAGGCATCCTCGATGACGGGAACCTCGCGCCCGACCAAGGGTACCACCACGTGTTTGCCCCGCAGCCAATGGTAACGCTCGTCTTCGGGATTCACGCAAACCGCCACATCCCCCATGATGGTTTCGGGCCGGGTCGTGGCCACCACCATGTAACGTCCCGGTTCTTCCTTGACGTGGTAACGCAAGTAATAGAGCTTGCCGGCCATTTCCTTGTAAACCACTTCCTCGTCCGAAAGGGCGGTCTTGGCCTTTGGGTCCCAGTTGACCATTCGCACGCCCCGGTAAATCAAGCCGCGCTTATACAAATCCACGAAAACTTCCAGAACCGATTCGGAACATACCTCGTCCATCGTGAAACGGGTACGCGCCCAATCGCAACTGGCACCTAACTTACGGAGCTGCTGCAAGATGATACCGCCGTATTTTTCTTTCCATTCCCAGGCGTATTCGAGGAACTCTTCCCGGCCCAGGCTCTTCTTGTCGATGCCTTTTTCCTTGAGGAAGGCCACCACCTTGGCTTCGGTGGCAATCGAAGCATGGTCCATACCCGGCACCCAGCAGGCGTTCTTGCCTTGCATGCGGGCCCGGCGGACCAAAACATCTTGCAAAGTATTGTTGAGCATATGCCCCATATGCAGGATTCCTGTCACATTGGGAGGCGGGATGACCACGCAATAGGGTTCCCGTCCATCGGGTTCCGAATGGAAGAAATCGTGTTCGAGCCAATAGGCGTACCACTTGTCCTCAATCTGATGAGGGTTGTATTTGGAAGATAGTTCCGACATGTTTTTTTCCTTTTCCTTGATGCTTCCCAAAGCATTTCCAAACAGCGAAAGTAATCAAAAAAACGATGCGGAGGGAAACCGGGGCTGACACGGTCCTGACAGGGCGACAAAATATCCGAACTCCTTAAAGGAAGCCGGACTTCCTGCCCCGCCCCTCTTTTCCCTTACCGGCGAAAGACGGCACAACAACAGAAAAACGGCACAAAAATATTCAGAAGCTGTTTAAATTTATTTGTTCAGGCCATCGGGAGGGGATTTCGCGGGATGGCGTGGCGTTTTTCAAAGGAGGATAGCCAAGCTATCGGACGGGAAAAACGCAAACGTAGCGAAAGTCGAGCGGGGAATCAAAGATTGCTTTGATTTCTCCGAGACCAAGCTATCTTCGAGCATCGCTCAACCCAGAGCCGAAATAGCCCCCGATGGGCAAACAAAATCCTGAAACCGGTCCCTGAAAATTCAGCCTTTTCAGGATTGTAAGAAATTTTAAGAAGCTGTTTAAATTTATTTGTTTAGGCCATCGGGAGGGGATTTGGAGGGATGGCGCGGCGTTTTTCAAAGGAGGATAGCCGAGCTATCTGACGTGAAAAAGGCAAGCCAGCCCCGAAATAGCCCCCGATGGGCAAACAAAATCCTGAAACCGGTTCCTGAAAATTCAGTCTTTTCAGGATTGCAAGAAATTTTAAACAGCTTCTAAACAGCTTCTCAACGGTTCCTGAAACGGAGGGAATTGCCTTGCTCGAAATATCCGGGACGACATCCGGCCGCCCGGATGATACGTTCGATATTTTCCCGGCTGTCTTCATGGCTTTCCTCGATGCACAATTTGTGTTCGTACAGGAAATATTCCTTGCGTTCGGAAAAGGGAGTCAGGTTGGGCATGATGACGTTGGCGGCCACATAAAGGGCTTCTTCCCGGCCTTTGGGATGAAGGCTGCCGATGGCAGTCGTGGACGCGATATTGATATCGGGCATCAACAGGCGAAGGACCGCCCAGGCGTTCATGCTCAAATCGTAGCGTCCTTGCCAGGAAGGGATTTGACCACGGTATGCCCACAGCGGGGTCTTGGGATGTTCGATATAGGGTCCCATGCCCACCATGTCCACATCCAATTCCCGGAGGAAAAGCAAGTCCTTGGCTATCTGCAAGGTGGTTTGGAACGGCAACCCGATCATGATACCCGAACCGACTTGGTAGCCGGTGTCGCGCAAGGCTTTCAAGCAATCCAAGCGGGTCCGGAAGTCGTGGTCCACCGGGTGCAAACGGGCGTAAAGTTCCGTGGATGAAGTTTCTATGCGCAGCAAATAACGAAGCGCCCCGGCTTTTCTCCAACGGGCATAGGTTTCCGCCTTTTGTTCGCCCAACGAAAGGGTGATGCCGAGTTCTCCCCCGCTCTGCTGCACGATGGCTTCGACCAAGCTTTCGATTTCCGCAACAAAGGCTTCGTCCTGGCGTTCCCCGGACTGCAAAACCATGGAACCGAAACCGGCCTGATGGGCGAAACGGGCGGCTTCAAGCACTTCCTTCCTGCCTACCGCATAGCGCCGCACCTCCGGGTTCCCGCTCCGGATGCCGCAATAGAAGCAATTTTTCCGGCAAATATTGGAATATTCGACCAAGGCCCGCAGATACACCTTGTCGCCCACCGTCTTCATTTTGGTCTCATGGGCAGCCCGGCGCAAAGCTTCCGCTTTTTCGCCCCGGAGCTGCAAACAGGCTTCCACTTCCTCCGGAGAGGGGTTTCCAGACAGCAAGGCCGGGAAGTCCGGCAAGGTTTGTTCAAAAAAAGAGGGATTTCGCGATTCCATGTCCATTTATCATCGGGGATCAGCGCCCGGAGTGCGGCCCCACCAAAAGCCCGAAAGCTCCTGTCCGGGATTCCGGAAGACGGGGAAGGGCAAAAGTACGAGTTTTACGGGAAAATGGCTTCGCCCGATAACAACACCGTATTGCATAAAATATATGCTTTTTTATGCAGTACAGTGTTCGATTTGAATAAAAATAGTAATATTGCATCCCAACAAGCGTGCGGAAAATGAAAAATATCCTCCTGAAACAGCGCAAAGAACGAGACGAACTGATGTCTCGTCCGTATTTGTTACGCCGAAACGTCCAAGATACGGACTTGTTATTGAACAGCAACCTAATCAAGTTGATAACAGGTCCCCGGCGGGTAGGTAAATCCACCCAGGCATTGTTGATGCTACGGGACAAGAATTTTGCATACTTGAACTTCGACAACTATCCATTGCTGGAAGCCTGGGATGCGAACCTTGTCATGCGGATGCTGGATGATGTCTATCCGGGGTATGAATATATCCTGTTGGATGAGGTCCAGAACCTTGATGCCTGGGATTTGTGGGTCAGCGAACTATACAGGATGGGAAAGAACCTTGTCATAGCAGGCAGCAATGCCAAAATGCTTAGCAGCGAAATGGCTACGGTTTTGACAGGCAAATACCTCCAGGTGGAAATGCTGCCATTTAGTTTGGAAGAGTTTTTTGACTGGAACAAACTTGACTTGCATAAGCTGGAACCGGAGCAGAAAACAGAATCCCTCGTGTTGACAGACGACTATTTGAGGAACGGGGGTTATCCGGAAGTAGTCGCCTCTCGCCGGTTGACTCGCAGCTATCTTGACACCTTGTTTGATTCCATTATATGGAAAGACGTGGCCAAACGTCATAATGTCCGGAATGTGACAGATTTAAATAATCTTGCCATGTATCTTGTCTCGAACTTTTGCAATCCGGTCAGCGCCAATGAACTGACAACGGAACTTGGTTTCTCCAGTGTCAATACGACCAAGAAATATATGGATTACCTCCGTGAACCATACCTTTTCTACTATTTGTCGCGCTACAACAAGTTCAAGTTAATGAAAAAAGCCCCGAGAAAAGTATATGTCGTTGACAACGGTTTTGTTGCATCCAAGGCATTTTCTTTGAGCGAAAATCTGGGACGATTGCTTGAAAACCAAGTTTTCATAGAACTCATACGCCGGGGATACGATGTTGAAAGGAGCATGTTCTACTATCGTTCACGAAACGACAAAGAAATCGATTTTGTCCTCCGGGAAGGAGTGCGCATATTACGCCTTGTCCAGGTGTGTTATGATATGAGCAGCCCCAAAACGGAGAAGCGGGAGGTAGACAGTATCATCGAATGTGCAGAAGAGTTGAAATGCAACAACCTTGTCATAGTGACTTATCAAGATAAGCGTACCATCGAGAAAGACGGGTACAGAATCGAGGTAGTCCCCATCACAGAGTTTTGAACGGCAGTGTAAACTGAACTGTGTCAAGTTGGGGTTTGTTGGGTCAGCGTAGGCGGCCATGGCCGCCTACGCTGACTG
>CALUNB010000003.1 GCA_944321885.1 uncultured Bacteroidales bacterium
TTGCTCACGCAGTATGTCATCGAACTCTCCCGCCTTCCGGCCCGCCGGCTCGCGGCCCGGCCCTCCGGCTCCGTCAAAGACCCCCGGCCTCCCGGGTCAGCCCCGCCCCTCTCGTTCCCGTTTGGGGGCGCAAAGGTATGTCTTTTTTTTCAATCCGCCAAATCTTAGCCCCTCTTTTTTTCGTCCCCTCTCCCCGGCGCCCTGTCCGTCGCCCGAACAGGGTTGCAAAAGTACTGCTTTTTCCCATTCCGCCAAATTTTTTCCCAAGAATTTTTCGTGAACCAACACCAAAATCAGACTAACCGCCTGTCTTCCACCTCGAAAAAATTTTTACCCAAAGGGCCGTCTTCCCGCGGCAAGGGCCCGGGATCGGCCCTTTCCCCCCGCTTTCGCCCCGCCCTCCATACCCGGCAGCTCCCCAAACCCGGAACCCTCCCGGTTCGGCAAATCAACTCAACCCGCTGTAAACCACCAAAATAAAGAAAATTTACCCGCAAACCAACAACAGAAAAATAAGACAAACAACTGAAAATGAAAATATTAACAAGAAAACAAACGCCAAATCACATCATAAAACACGCCTCCATCACCCCAAAATCCCACAAAAAAATTTTCAAACCGGCTCGAAAATTTCAAATCGGCGCATGTTTTCCTCCCTCCGTATCCCTCAAAATCGCATTTTTCCTGCAAACTTGCCGGACATCCGGAAAAATCCCCCCCAAAAAAGCAAGGACAGCGGCCTTTTCCGGCCAAAAACGACAAAAAAATTGTGAAAACCTTCGTCCAGACGCAAAAATCCCTACAAGCGGAATCCCTTATAAAACGAAAATCCCGCAGGAGAGACCTGAAAACGGCCATCCTGCGGGACTTCCCTCAAAAAGACTTCAACGTCTTACTTCTTTTTCTCTATCCGGATACGGGCATCCACGGCAACTACCTGCTTGGAATTACCCAAAAGCGGGTTGATATCCATTTCCTGGATTTCCGGAGCCACGGCGACCAATTTGGAAAGGGATTCCACGACTTGAGCAAAGGCATCGATATTGACGCCTTCTTGGCCACGCACGCCTTGCAGCATCTTATAGCCTTTCAAACGTTCAATCATGCCCTTGGCAGCCTTGGCGGTCACAGGAGCCAAGCCCGACTGCACGTCCTTGAGCACTTCGATGAAGATACCACCCAGACCGCAAAGAATCATGTGTCCGAATTTGGGTTCGTACTTCACCCCGGCGAAAATTTCCATCCCCGAAAGCATGGGTTGCATCAAAATGGCGGTCGTATCTTTGATTTTCATCATGCGTTCGAACTCGGCACGCACCGTAGCTTCATCCTTCACATTGAGGACAACCCCACCGACATCCGATTTATGAACGGGTCCCACCACTTTCATTACCAAAGGATAGCCCAACTTGGCAGCCGCTGCGGCGGCATCGTCCACCGTGTTGACCACGGCTTCACCGGCACGAGGTACCCCGCAGGAATCGAGCAATATCTGGATTTGGTCAGGAGCCAAATACCCATCCGGATTGTTTTCGATGACTTTCCGGATTGCAGCCTGGTCCACGCCTTCCAGACTTACTTCGTCCATATCCGGTTCCGGAGTATAGAAGACCCGGCCCAAAGCCGAACCGAACACCACTTCGTCGGGGAAATTCACATGGTTCTTGCCCAAAAACTCTTCCAATTCTTCCCGGGCCGTCACCACAGCCGGCAAAACGGGGAAGATAGGCTTCTTGGTCGTTTTCATCTTTTCGTCCAGCAAACGATATACATCGAAGATGCGGACCAGACCGGGCGTACCGAAAATCACCACCATCGCATCGATTTCATCGAAATCGTTGTTGCAGGCATCGATAATCTTGCCTAACTGCTCGGCTGTTCCCGTAGCTAGGAAGTCAATGGGGTTGGCCACCGAGGAACCGTTATACAATTGTTCTTTCAAGGGCGCGGCCTTTTCCGGATCGATTTTCGGAACGTTCAAACCGGCCTTGGACAAAGCATCGGTAAGCATGACTGCCGGACCACCCGCATGGGTAATGATGGCGATATTCTTGCCTTGCAGCTGCGGATGCTGGAAAATGGAGGCCACCGTCAGCAAATCCTGACGACCGTAGCAACGCACGATACCGGCCTTGCGGAACAAGGCATCGACCGCCACGTCCGAAGATGCCAAAGCTCCGGTATGCGAAGAAGCGGCCCGGGACCCGGCTTCGGAAGAACCGGCCTTGATTGCGGCTATCCGGCATCCCTTCTTGATCAAGGACTGGGCATGCTTGAGCAATTTACGGGGATTGCGGATATTCTCGATATACAACAACTTCACTTTCGAACTCGTTTCCGGGTCAAAGGTTTCATCCAAGTGTTCCAGGATTTCCTCAACCCCGAGCTGGGCCGAGTTCCCCACGGTGAACACATTGGCAAAACGCAGTCCCGCCGGAATCGAAGCTTCCAGAATGAACACGCCCGTGGCACCGCTGCCTGTAATGAAATCGCATCCTTGGGGATCCAATTCCGGCATGGGCCCCGAGAAGATACTGTGGTGCCATGGGGTCAGGATACCCGTACAGTTAGGACCTATCAAAGCTGCCCCGACGGCATCGCAAGCTTTCACAATCCTGTCTTCCAACACTTTGCCTTCATGTCCCTCTTCCCCGAAACCGGCGGAAATCACAATGACGGCCCGCGTGCCTTTCTCCTGGGTCAAAACTTCGACTGCTTCCGGCGCGAACTTGGCAGCCACGGCAATAACCGCCAAATCAACTTGGGGCAAATCGTGCACGTTCCGGAAGCAAGGAATCCCTTGAATCGTGTCTTCCTTGGGATTGACTGCATAAACCGGTCCGTTGAACTTCCCGTCCACGATGTGTTTCACGATTTTTCCTCCCGGCTTGGAAATGTCGTTGGAGGCGCCGACCACAACAATCGACTTGGGTTTGAATAATTGTTCTGCTATCATGTTTTTGAATTTTTCCTTTCCTGTGCGAACCCGGTTCGCACGGGCGCAAATTTACCAAAAAACCGGATACCGGCTTGGAAAAACAAGCCCGGCATCCGGTCCGTTCGAAGCCATGCTTCCGGCTCCTGCATTCCTATTAATACTTATGCGTACACCTTTGCTTCGATTTCCCCACGATGCAACATATAGGCATTCATGGCCAAAGCTTTCATTTCATCTTCTCCCGGATAAACGAACACGGGCGCGATGAACGAAACCCTTTCCTTGATATCATCCACGAACGCCTTTCCACGGGCAATGCCGCCGGTAATCAAAATGGCATCCACTTTCCCTTTCAAAACTGTTGCCTGGGCTCCTACTTCCTTGGAAACCTGGTATATCATAGCCTGCTCGATCAAAGCGGCTTTTTCATCCCCGTCCTTCACGCGCAATTCCACCACATAGGCATCGTTGGTTCCCAAATAGGCCACATACCCGCCTTGGCCGCATATCATCTTCTTCAACTGGGCTTTGGTGTACTTTCCGCTAAAGCAAGCGTCCACCAAGGCGCCGGAAGGAAGGCTGCCGCTCCGTTCCGGACTGAAAGGCCCATTTCCGTCCAAGCAATTGTCCACATCCACTACACGCCCCTGACGATGGGCTCCCACGCTGATACCCCCCCCCAGATGAACCACAATCAGGTTCAGGTCTTCATATTTCAACCCGTGTTCTTTGGCATAGGTCCGGGCAATGGCTTTCTGGTTCAAAGCGTGGAAAATGGAGACCCTTTCAAAAGCGGGATGCCCCGTAATACGGGCCACATCATCCAATTCGTCTACCACGACCGGGTCGGCGATATATGCCTTGGCCTTGCCGTTCAAACGAGCCAAGTCCGAAGCAATCAAACCGCCCAGATTGCTGGCGTGTTCGCCTTGGACACCAATCTGCAAATCGTGTTTCAAGGCCTCGTTGACTTCGTAAATACCCGATGCCACAGGCTTGATCAAACCACCACGTCCTACAATGTAATCGAAATCCTTGATATCCATCTTGGCTTCTTCCGTCAGGACTTGCAAAATCATGTCGCGACGGAACTCGAACTGGTCGGCCACTTTGGCAAACGGGGCCAATTCTTCTACGCTGTGTTTGATGTTTTTCTGAAAAATGTTTTGCTCGTCCACGAAGACTGCAATCTTGGTGGAGGTGGAGCCGGGGTTCACCGTCAGAACCTTAACAGAGGCCATAAACTTCTAATTATTTAATTGTTAATAAAATATCCCAGAAAAGGAAACCCTCCCCTTGCGAAACGGCTGCGAAGATAGGCTGTTTGTACCAGATATACAAGGTATAAGTTCCCTAACCCCCTCGCCTCGGTCATCAGCAAATGAAAGAAACACTTGCCATGGCAACCGGCTTTCGCTATCCCTGGCTGCGCCGAAGATTAGGATACGGTTCGGCCAAACTCAAACTCCGTTTGGCTTTGCGCTCACATTCCTGAGGGTGTATCAAAATAGGCATTTGAAATCACCCCCAGGCGGCGTGTCAGAGTGAGTAAGATGCAAGGCGCTGAGAGCGAGAACGAAGGAGCGTACTGTTGCTGCTTCGCCGCGAAGATAGGCTGCGCCTCGGCAAAGCTCAAACTTCGTTTGGCTTTGCGCTCGGCTTGCACTATCTTTGTCACGTTTTTGCCGTTCAATGGCAATTTTCCAAAACACGATAAACGACGAAAATGACAATAAGAAATTTTGTTTGCAAGAACGTTGCCGGACTATTCTGCCTGCTACTCGGCATAGGTTCGTCCCATGCGCAGGAGCAAGGAAATCCTGATTTGGTAAACCGTTTCCTTCCTGCCGACACCGTGCTTTGCGCCAACGGCTCGATTGTGTTTGAAATTCCTGCCGAATACGTTTGTTCCTGGCTTGCGAGCGACAGCACGGTTTTGCCGGACGGGGAGAATACAAACCGTTACGAATTCCAAGGGAACCGGGGTGACGATGGTTTAGGTGGAGGTGCCGATGCCCGCTACCCGGTTGCCTATTTGCTCAAATACCGGCACCAAGACTCCACCCAGGAGAGGTTCGACCGGATCCAAATCTACCCGCTTATCCAACCTACCGTGGAAATCGAAATGGATTCAAGCCTGATTTGCCGGAACGAAGAAGTCTTGATCCAACCGGATTACGCCTTGGTCCATGAAAGTTTTTACCAAGTCCTTTGGAGCGACAATTCCAGCGACCCCGAACTTGAAACCAACCTTGGAGGAATCTATACGGTCAGCTTCCAACTCAAAGACAGCCTGAACCATTGCGGTTTTACGCCTGCACTGGATACCATTACGCTTCTCCAGGTAGACACGGCTTTGACCAATCTTCCACCCACGATACGTACCGACACCACCATCTGTCCTGATTTGGAATTGGAACTGGACGCGACGGTTCCCTTTGCCTCCACCCTCTACCAATGGCGGACCGGATCGCTTCCCGAAGACGGTAGCTTGCCCACCGATACCTTGTTCGATCCGAATCCTGTCTACACCATTGAAGAGGAAGGAGTCTATAATCTTTTACTCATCGACTCCATGGGTTGTGTCAACGCCACCGAAATCAACGTGCAACTGGATCCGGAGGAATGCAAGCCGAGTCTCCAGATTCCGGATGTCATTACGCCCAACGGGGACGGCCTCAACGACGACCTCACTTTCCAAGAGCTGAAATATTGCGAGGATGTGGAAATCCGGATTGTTTCACGCTGGGGACAAGTCGTGCTCAAGGAAAAAGTAAAACGCGCCGAAGATTTCAGCTGGAACGGCTGCCTGAACAACGGCAACCGTCCGCTACCGGACGGCGCCTATTATTATATGGTATCCTATAAGGACATGTACGGCCGGAAAAAAGTCCAAAGCGGTACGGTCACCATCTTGGGTTCGAGGGTCAACAACTAAGAAAGGGGAACAGCCATGGAGAACCCTATTTCAATCCAGCTCCTGGACAAAGCCGTAGAGGAATTGCATCGTTTGCCAGGTATCGGAAGGAAAACGGCACTCCGCTTGGCGCTTTTCTTATTGTCCCAGCCGGAAGAAATGGTGGAAAAATTCGGCAACACCTTGATTGATTTCAGGAAAAACATCCAACATTGCCATATTTGCCATAACCTTTCCGAGTCTGAAACCTGTCCGGTCTGCGCATCTCCCCGACGGGACAAGCACACAGTCTGCGTGGTAAGTGACATCCGGGATGTCATGGCCATCGAAAACACAGGCATATACACCGGGGTTTACCATGTCTTGGGCGGATTGGTTAATCCCCTGGCCGGAATCGGACCTTCCCAACTGACCATCTCCCACCTTATCGAAAGGATTGGCCAGGAATCCCTCCAAGAACTGATTTTGGCCCTGCCTGCCACACCGGAGGGCGATACGACCGCCTTCTATATCGCTAAACAGGCCAAGGTTTCAGGCATCAAGATTTCAACCCTGGCCAAAGGCATCGCTATCGGTGACGATTTGGAATACACGGATGAAATCACCTTGGGCCGCTCCCTGGCTAACCGGACAGATTTCCCGGTTTAGGCTTCCGTTGCTTGCCCCGGCATCCAGGACAAGCGGAAACCGTCCCATTCCATCCTGTCAAACCACTAACTACGAGCGCAAGACTGCATATCGCTACAATTCCAAATCCAGATTCAAAGAATCCCTGAAATTTTTCAGCTCCGGATTGTTCCTTTGCATTTCCTGGAACTTTTCCAAAGGCGTATAAATAGTCTTTGTAGGTTCCATACTTTCATCCACATTGACGACAAAGTGAATGGAATGGTTCTGCAACTCCTTACGCAAAAAGTCCAAAATTTCCTTCTCTTTGTTTCCTGCCACCAAATCGTCCGCCGCAAAGCGGTTCGGGACAGACAAGCTCACAGCATGGTTCTCTTTCAAGCGGGGTTGAGCCTTGGCCAATATGCTATACAAGCTGGGTTGCTCTTTTTCTATCGAAGCCATGTAACGCGACCATGCCGCTTCAAGCTGTTCCTGGGTAAACGGAGTTTCCTTTCCTTCCAAGACCGCCACACTGGGTGTCGTCGGGACAGGAGATACCCCTCCCGCAAGTGAAGCCTTGCTGCGCAAGCCCGCCCCTGGACGCAAAACACTGGGAATATTTTCCACGGACATTGTGTTCCCAGCCTTATCCGCCCCGGTGTTTTGGCCTCCATTCCGGAGAGGAAGCGGAGCAGAAGGGACAGAAGGGACTGTAGGACTCACAACAGGAACGGCCTGGGGATGAGCAGCGGCTTGCGGAATCGTATTGGGAACAAGCGGATTCCCTCCCCTCTGCGGTCGAGACTGGACAGTGGCTTGTCCGACGGGAGTTTCCTGTCTCGAAGAAACGATAGGTGGAACCTGCGGGGAAGGCGAAGCCTGTACCATCCGGGGGAACGTTCCTGAAATAGGGCTTTGCCCGGCAGGCTGGTCAGGCCCGGCCTGACCGGCGGACTCCCCCTGGCCGGAGACCTGAGCCTCCTCCCTCGTACCGCCCATGGAGGAGGGCGCAAACAAACGAACTAATTGCAACAACAGGATTTCCACTAACAAACGCTTGCTACTGCTATTCCTGTACTGTAAATCACATTGGTTGCACAATTCCAAAGCTTGCAACAAAAGCCCTATCGGGCACCGGACGGATTGTTCCCTGTAACGGGCCTGCAAATGCCCGGACGCTTCCATCAAAGGTATGGTCCGTTCGTCTTGCATCAACAAAAGCGAACGGAAATGAGAGCTCAAACCGTTCACAAACAACTGTCCGTCAAAGCCATTCTCCAAAATCCGGTTGAAGAGGTCCAAACTTGCCGGGACATTACCTTCCAGAAAATAACCCGCCATCTCGAAATAGGTCTCGTAATCCAAGATATTGAGCATGGAGATGACCTGCTGGTACGAAATGCTGTTCCCGGAAAAACTCACAATTTGGTCGAACATCGAAAGAGCATCACGCAAACCGCCATCAGCTTTCTGGGCAATCACGCGCAAAGCCTCTTCCTCGTACGAAAACCCCTCCTTCCCACAGATATACGCCAGATGCTTGACAATATCATCCACCCCAATCCGTTTGAATTCAAAAATCTGGCATCGGCTCAAAATGGTCGGGATGATTTTGTTCTTCTCTGTGGTGGCCAAGATGAATTTCGCATAAGCCGGTGGTTCCTCCAAGGTTTTGAGAAATGTATTGAAAGCCTCCGTGGTCAGCATATGTACTTCGTCGATGATATACACCTTGTACTTGCCTACTTGGGGAGGAATCCGGACATGTTCGATCAAGGATCGCATCGAGTCCACCGTCCGGTTGGAAGCCGCATCCAGTTCGTATATATTCTGGGAGGCGTTGTTCAAAAAACCCCGGCAGGATTCGCAAGTCCCGCAAGGTTCCATATCAGGTCCTAAATTGGTACAATTGATGGTCCTTGCCAAAATACGGGCACAAGTCGTTTTCCCTACGCCACGAGGACCGCAAAACAAAAACGACTGGGCCAGATGCCCGTTCTTGATTGCATTCTTCAGTGTCGTCGTGATAGCTTCCTGACCCACCACCGATTCAAACGTATCCGGCCTGTATTTCCGGGCCGAAACCACAAAATCTTCCATCTGTTTCTTTTCCAATCTACGTCTATTCGCATTCCTTATGGAACAGACTGTTGAACATTTGTCTTTGTCCGGACTTGTTGCTTCCGGGCGAACGAAGATACAAAAGATATTCAATCCGTATTGGAGAAGCCGTTTCTACGGAACATCCCTGGATGTTTCCAATGCCATCTTTATCAAGGTTTCCGGCAAGCCTTAGGCCGAAGCACGTTTTCCCTTGACAAGGGAGACATCCAACATACCAGGAAAAACAATTTCAACACATAAAACAGCCTGGCACCGGACTCCATGAAAAATCCTGAGGAAAACCGGTCCAAGAGCCGGAGCATTCATGCGGTGCGCATGATAGAATGGGTTCACCCCTCAACGTTTTCCCCAATCCGCCTTGTCCACACAACGATATTGCAAAGCCTCTGCCACATGATCGGGTTGGATATCGGCAACCGCATCCATGTCGGCAATTGTCCGGGCCACCTTGAGTATCCGATGATAGGTTCGCGCAGACATTCCGTAATGAGACATGGCGTCCTTGAGCAAAACTGCCGCATCCTTCCCTAAACGACAGTAACGGTTGATATGCCGGGATTGCATCTGGGCATTGCAAAAAAGCTTCGTACCGGAAAAACGCTCCAACTGCAATTTCCGGGCAGCCATGACTCTTTTCCGGATGGAAGCACTCGTTTCCGCAACCCCCTCCGAAGCCAAATCCTGGTATGGTACAGGCAAAACCTGCACATGCAAATCCATCCGGTCCAAAAGCGGTCCGGAAATCTTGCTCAAATACCGGCTGATATCCGAAGGCTTGCAAGTACACTCTTTATCCGGGGAATTATAATAACCACAAGGGCAAGGATTCATGGATGCCACTAACATGAAACCGGCGGGATATTCCACCCTCATCTTGGCCCTGCAAATACTGATTTTCCGATCCTCAAGCGGTTGCCGCAAGACTTCCAAGGTGGAACGAGTGAATTCCGGCAATTCATCCAAGAACAAGACCCCGTTATGGGCCAACGAAATCTCACCAGGTTGGGGATAGCTTCCTCCTCCGACCAAAGCTGCGTAACTGACGGTATGATGCGGGTCCCGGAAAGGCCTGGTTTCGACCAAACGTCGATGTGCCACCATTTTCCCGGCAACCGAATAAATCTTGGTCGTTTCCAAGGCTTCGTCCAAAGTCAACGGAGGCAAAATGCCAGCCAACCGCCGTGCCAACATGGTCTTCCCTGACCCTGGAGGACCCACCAGCAAAATGTTGTGCCCGCCGGCAGCCGTTATTTCCAAGGCCCTTTTGCAAAAGCTTTGTCCCTTCACTTCGGAAAAATCCGGTTCCTCCACGGATAGTCCGGCATGGAAGGACAAAGGTTCCTGCTCAAAAGGTTCCAATTTGACTTTTCCTCGGAAAAAATCGACGACTTGCCGCAAATTCTCCACTCCATAAACCGGCAATTTTTCCACCAAAGCGGCTTCCGGAGCATTTTGGGCGGGAAGTATGAAGCCTGCAAAACCTTGCTTGCCAGCCTCAAGAGCCAAAGGCAAAACTCCTTTCAAAGGTTGCAGACGACCATCCAAAGACAATTCACCCATGAGCATATACCTTTGCAGACAAGGGGAACCCGGTTTTTCCTCAATCTGCCCGGAAGCGGCCAATATGCCCATAGCCAAGGTCAAATCATAGGCAGAACCTTCCTTTTTCAAATCCGCCGGAGCCATGTTTATGACAATCCTCCGGATAGGAATCTTATAACCACAGTGCCGCAATGCCGTCGCTATCCGGTAATGGCTTTCCTTGACCGCGCTGTCCGGCAATCCCACCAACATGAAATTCACGCCGGAATCCATGCTGGTCTCCACCCGGATGGTCAGAGCATCGATTCCGACCAAAGCTCCTCCATAGGTCTTTGCTATCATAAGTGTCTTTTACCAATAAAAACACTTATTTCCGGATTTATCGGAGAACAGGACTACAAAGAAATCATACCCAATAAAATAAATATGGAAAACCTCTCAAGACGTAATTTCCCCCAAGATATCGATACCACTTCGTACTTTTTGCCCTATTTCCACATTCACCCTGGTACCCAAAGGGAAAAACACATCCACCCTTGACCCGAATTTGATGAACCCTAGTTCCTCAATCGCGTCCACCTCGTCTCCGACATTGGCGTAAGAAACGATTCTCCGGGCCACAGCCCCGGCTATCTGCCGGACCAGCACATCCACCCCTGTTTCCGTCCGGATGACCACCGTGTTATGCTCGTTTGAAATTGAAGATTTTTCATGCCATGCGACCAAGAACTTGCCCGGATGGTAACAGCTGTAAACAATCCGTCCTCCAATGGGGTAACGGTTAACATGGACATTGGTCGCTGACATGAAAATGGATATCCTTTCACATGTATCCTTGAAATATTCCGGTTCCTCCATCACCGAAATATCCACAACGGTCCCGTCCGCCGGCGCGAGAATGGAACATCCGTCCACATCCGGATACGTCCTGTGGGGAATACGGAAAAAAGAGACCACGACCACCCACAAACAAAAGCACCCAATCAAAAGAAGCCAAAGGAACCACCTGCCCGATCCGGACAACAAGACAACCAAGGCAATCAAAATCAACAGAAGGCTAACCCAGGCGATACTGGGTCCCCCCTCCCTATGTATAGAATACTTAAGCACTTTCCTTCAAGTTAAATCATACTGGCAAGCTGCCAGAAGGATACCGCCACAGGTGCGGCAACCAATACACTATCGAAACGGTCCAAGACACCTCCATGCCCCGGAAGTATCGTCCCGGAATCCTTGACCCCGGCTTCCCGCTTTATTTTTGACTCCACCAGGTCACCCAGCATGCCGCAAAGGACAAGCAAGACCGACATGCCCATCCACAAGCCCAAAGGTGTCTTTTCCAAGACAAAAATGCCCCAAAGCAGGCCGGCCGACATGGCAAACAAAAAACCACCCGCCGCCCCTTCCCAAGTCTTGGACGGAGAAAGACGTTCGCACAACTTATGACGCCCCAGCATCGAACCAACCAGATAGGCAAAAACATCACCGGCCCATATCAACAGGAAAAAACCCATCAGCACGTGGGGACCATCTTCGTGGAAAGAGCCCGACAGCGCATTCAGCAATGCCAGGGAAACACCTATGTACAAAACCCCGCCAAGAAGCAAACCGATTCTCAACCAAACTTTCCCATGCTTGGCATCCTCCCTTTGGAAAATAGTAGAAACAAACAAGGCCGCCACGACCAAGACAATACCCCAAGAGAGGACGCTTGGCCAAACCGGATCCAGAAATCCTCCCTTGGCATACAAACATGAGACAACATCCGCATAAGCGAGATTTCCCAAAAGAAACAGCCAAAACGGGGAGATTCCATATCCTAATCTTTTACACAGGCCCTGCCATTCATGCAAGCCTATGTTCATCACCACGGCAAACAAGCACACCACGTATCCACCCCCTGCATAAACAGCCAGGACGGTCAATAAAACGACAAAGCTGCCCGTCAATGCCCTTTTCATCAAATCCCTCATAGCTTTCCTTACGGTATATCGTCAATCAGGAACAAATAAACTTTCTCCGGTCCCCATGCGGGTATCGAAATGCCATCGATATCCCGGAAACGGGACAAACCCGTCCAAATCGAAACCATCGACGCCCCCGGATTTTTCCGGATTGTTTTCATGGCGGTATGCAAATCCGGGACAACTTGGTCCACCGTGGCAAAAAAAAGCAAGGTTTCCGCTTGGGCGAACATCTTCCTGCCACCCGGTCTGCTATCGAAAACGATGCTTCCTCCTCCCGCGACCAAAGCCCGGCAGGCACTGCATCCGACCTTCTTCAAAACAGCATCCACCGGTTTGCAAACGTATTCCACACAAGCTGCATCCAACAAAGCCTGGACATCCCCATCCCCGCAATACAGTTGACCTTCCCAATGGTTCCTGGCAATGAGTCCTTGCAAGGAGTCCAATGTCGTGGCGGCATCTTCACAATAAATCAAATTACCACCTCCCGCCACGAAATTTTCCGCAAATACCACAACCATATCCCCTTCAGGCTCCGGATACACGGAACTTTCCAAATCCACCGTCGTCGGAACACCGACCGGGACGGCAACCAAAGCATCCCTTATCCGTTTCAGTATGTTTTCTTTCGGCGTTGTCGCATCCATCCTTGGCTATTTTTCCGGAATCGAAGCCCCATCCTCCGGTCGGGACAGGATTTCCGCTTCTGATGACTTTTCATCCACAGATTCCGGGCTTGCCTCCGCCTCTTTCCCTTCTTCAGGGGCCTTTGCCTCTTCTTCAAAAGGCCGGGGGCCGAAGACTTCCACCAAATCCTCACGGAACATCACCTCCTTGTCCATCAACAAAGCGGCCAACTTGTCCAGCTTCTCCCGGTTCACACGCAAGATTTCCTTGGCTTCCGCATAGGCCTCTTCTATCATCTTCCGCACTTCGCTATCGATGATTTCCGAAGTCTTTTCACTATAAGGTTTCCCGAAAGAGTACTCCTGTTCCCCGGTGGAATCGTAATAGCTCAAAGTCCCCACTTCCTTGTTCATCCCATAATATGCCACCATCGCATATGCCTGCTTGGTCACTTTTTCCAAATCGTTCAAGGCGCCGGTGGAAATCTTCCCGAACACGACTTCCTCGGCGGCCCTTCCGCCCAAAGTCGCCACCATTTCATCGTGCATTTGCTCCACGGTCGTGATTTGACGCTCTTCCGGCAAGTACCATGCCGCACCCAAGGATTTGCCCCGGGGTACAATCGTCACCTTCACCAAAGGATTGGCGTAACGCAGCATCCAGCTCACGGCCGCATGCCCCGACTCATGATAAGCGATGACTTTCTTTTCCTGGGGGGAGATAATCTTGTTCCGGCGTTCCAGCCCCCCCACGATACGGTCGATGGCATCCAGGAAATCTTTCATTTCCACCTCTTTCTTGTTCCTCCGGGCCGCAATCAAAGCCGACTCGTTGCAGACATTGGCAATATCGGCACCCGAAAATCCGGGTGTCTGTTTGGCCAAAAATACCACATCCACATCCTTGGCAAGTTTCAAAGGTTTCAAATGCACGTTGAAAATAGCCTTGCGTTCCTCCATTTCCGGCAAATCCACACTGATTTGGCGGTCGAAACGCCCGGCACGCAACAAGGCTTTGTCGAGGATTTCCGCCCGGTTGGTCGCCGCCAGGATGATGACCCCGCTATTGCTCCCGAAACCATCCATCTCCGTCAATAGCTGGTTCAAGGTGTTCTCCCGCTCGTCATTGGCCCCGGTGAAAGCATTCTTCCCCCGCGCACGCCCGATGGCATCGATTTCGTCAATAAAGATGATGCAAGGCGCTTTCTCCTTCGCGTTCCGGAACAAATCCCGCACCCGGGAAGCTCCTACACCAACGAACATTTCCACGAAATCGGAACCTGACATGGAAAAGAAAGGCACCTGGGCCTCCCCGGCCACGGCTTTGGCCAGCAAGGTTTTTCCTGTACCCGGAGGCCCTACCAACAAAGCCCCCTTGGGAATCTTCCCTCCCAAACTCGTGTAACGCTTGGGATGCTTGAGGAAGTCCACGATTTCCATCACTTCCTCCTTGGCTTCGTCCAAACCGGCCACATCCTTGAAAGTGACGTTCACCCTCGTATCCTTGTCGTAAAGTTGGGCCTTCGATTTCCCGAAGCTGAAAACCGAATTGCCACCGCCCCCCCCCATGGGACCACGGTTGAACATCCGGAAGAGGAATACCATCATCAGAATCGAAAACAGTATCCACAACAGCATCGAAAAACCGCCGTCTTCCCAAAAACTCTTCCGGGTCACTGGAACCGGTTCCACAACGGGAGCTTCCATTATCTGCTCCTTTACCCTCGGACTTTTGCCAACGGTATCGGCCAGCTTGGCCTCCCATTGGGCGGCTTCCAGGTTTTCCTGGAACTTTTCCAAGGTCAAAAACTTGTAAACATAAAAACTGCTGTTGCTTTTCCCATCGGGATTCCGCAATTTTTCATATTCAGGTTTCGTGTAAAGGCTTTCCGTCTTGATATGGATTTCGGCAAAAGAATTGTTGACCACCAATATCTTGGACACATCCTTCTGCTGAATCATCTTTTTCACCTCGTACCAGGTGGTATCAAAACTCCGGCTCCCGCCAAATCCTCCCGCAGAGAACTGCACGTACAGGAAAACGAGCAAGAGCGCTCCATAAATCCAATATATATTGAACCTATGCTTCTTCTTGCCTCCTCTTTGCATCTGCGGCCGCCGTGGCGGTTGCTGGTTCTGCTGTTGTCTCTCCATCAAATTTGTTCCTTGTCGTTATATTCCTGCCTCCGGGCATCCCCCCACAATTCTTCCAAACGGTAATGCCGGCGGACTTCCTCCAAAAACACATGGGCTACGACACCGCCATAGTCCAAAAGAACCCACTCGGCATGGGAATAACCTTCCACATGCAAAGCTTGCAAGCCGAAACGGACATACAAGGTTTCTTCTATCGCATCGGCTATCGCCCTCACCTGAGGTGCCGAAGAAGCATCGCACACCACGAAAAAATCGAAAGAAGCCCCCTGCACATGCCGCAAATCCAAGCCTACTACCCTCTCTCCTTTCTTCTCCAACATGGCATCGACCATGGCTTCCACGACCGACTCGTCAGTCCCGGACCTCCTCCGGGCGACAAACCGTCCATCCTTTCCCCTCAGCGCCATGACTCTTTCGAATTTGGTTCATTCATTCCCTTGAGCTCGTCCAACATCTTCTGCAAGGAATCGTCCCACAAAGGGATATCCAAGCCGAACTCTTCTTTTATCTTGCTCTTGTCCAACACACTGTAAGCCGGTCTCCGGCAAGAGGCAGGGTATTCGTCGCTGCTTATCGGCATCACCTGGCAAGTCTTGCCCGCCATCTGCATGATAGCCGAAGCGAACTCATACCAAGTACACTCCCCTTCATTCGTGTAATGGTAGATTTCCAACCCATGGCGGGTCTTGAAATCGCATTTTTGCATGATGCTCAAAATCGCCCGGGCCAAATCTTCGGCCCAGGTGGGAGTCCCATGCTGGTCGGCCACCACGGAAATTTGTTCCCGTTCCGCCCCCAAACGCAACATGGTCTTGACAAAATTGTGTCCGAAAGCGGAATACAGCCAAGCCGTCCGTATCACCATACCATCCACACCTTTCTCCCGCATCTTTTCCTCCCCTTCCCATTTGGACTGCCCGTAAACGCCTGTGGGATTTACAGCATCACTTTCTTTATAAGGGATGCTGCCTCTTCCGTCAAAAACGTAATCCGTCGACACATGGATCATGTATGCCCCTTCCTCCACGCAACATTCCGCCAGGATGGCCACCCCGTCGCGATTCACGGCAAAAGCCGCATCCGCATCCGACTCGGCCTTGTCCACCGCCGTGTACGCGGCACAATTGACCACCACGTCGATATGGTTCGTCTTGAAATAATGGTGCACATCCGCCCGGTTGCAGATATCCAAGACATCGATATCCACAAACAGGAAGCGGCCCACATGACAATCCCCCTTCCTGACGAGCTTCCGCAATTCCGTTCCCAATTGCCCGTCGCTTCCCGTAATCAACACGGTCAATCTATCTGCCATCTTTCCCCCGGTTATTTTCCTTGCAAACATTTGCCTGCCTCAATTCTTCCTCAAAATATGCAATCGTCTTCTTCAGACCCTCTTCCAAATCGATTACAGGTTCCCAATCCAGCATCCGCCGGGCCAATCCAATGTCCGGCCGTCGCTGGACCGGATCATCGGCAGGCAAAGGCTTATGGATGATTTTCGATTTGCTACCCGTCATCCCTATCACCTTTTCAGCCAATTCCAAAATTGTAAACTCCCCGGGATTGCCGATATTGACCGGCCCCACACAAGAATCCTCCGTTTCCATCATCCGCAACATCCCTTCCACCAAATCGTCCACATACTGGAAGCTCCGCGTCTGGGTCCCGTCCCCGTAAACCGTGATGTCTTGGTCCTGCAAAGCCTGGACGATGAAATTGGACACCACCCGCCCATCGTGCATGAACATCCTCGGTCCGTAAGTGTTGAAAATCCGGATAATCTTCACCCTTACACCGTTTTGCCTGTTATAATCCATGCACAAGGTTTCCGCACAACGTTTCCCTTCATCGTAGCAAGAACGCAAGCCTATCGGATTCACGTTGCCCCAGTAGGTTTCCACCTGGGGGTGGATTTTCGGATCCCCGTAAACCTCGCTTGTGGAAGCCTGCAACATTTTGCAGCGCACACGTTTTGCCAAACCCAGCATATTAATGGCTCCCATGACCGAAGTCTTGGAGGTCTTTATAGGATTATACTGGTAATGGACCGGGGATGCCGGACAAGCCAAATTGTAAATTTCATCGACTTCGGCATAATAGGGCTGGGTCACATCATGGCGGACCAATTCAAAATAAGGATGACCTACCAGATGGGCGATGTTCTTCTTTTGTCCGGTAAAGAAGTTGTCCAAGCATATCACGGTATGCCCTTCCTGCAGCAAACGCTCGCAAAGATGGGAACCGATGAATCCGGCCCCGCCAGTCACTAAAACCGT
Organism: uncultured Bacteroidales bacterium; assembly: GCA_944321885.1. Lineage (GTDB taxonomy): Bacteria > Bacteroidota > Bacteroidia > Bacteroidales > P3 > Pullibacteroides. The sequence goes on from CALUNB010000003.1 coordinate 17,160, forward strand.
CTTCATGTCTTTTCCTCTTTCGCTAATTGGTTCCGGTGATACCGACACCATGATATTCGAAACCCGCCTTCCTGACTTCTTCCGCATCGTACAAATTCCGGCCATCGAACAACACCGGATAGCGCAACGAAGCCTTTACCCGAGCCCAATCCGGAATCCGGAATTCCGTCCACTCTGTCACCAGGAAAAGGACATCCGCCCCCTGTATCGTCTCATACATGTTGTCGCAATACGTGATGCTGTCCCCTATCCGGCGACGGCATTCGGTCATGGAAATCGGATCATGGGCCTTGACCTTGCAACCCGCTTTCAACAATTCCTCAATCATGACCAAGGACGGAGCCTCGCGCATGTCATCGGTCCCCGGTTTGAACGCCAAGCCCCAGAAAGCCACAGTCATTCCATCCACCTTTCCGCCAAAACGTTTCAAAAATTTTCTGAACATCAAGGATTTCTGGGAAGCATTCACCGCTTCGACCGCCTGGAGCACCCGCATCTGGTAACCCTTCTTCTCTGCCGTCTTTACCAAAGCCTTGACATCCTTCGGGAAGCAAGAGCCTCCATAGCCGATCCCCGGGTACAGGAACTTGGAACCGATACGGGAATCACTGCCAATCCCCATGCGGACACTGTTCACGTCGGCACCCACCAATTCACAAAGGTTGGCGATGTCGTTCATGAAGCTAATCCGGGTCGCCAACATCGAATTGGCCGCATATTTGGTCATCTCGGCCGAAGGTATGTCCATGAACAAAACAGGATGCCCGTTCAAGGTAAACGGCTTATACAAGCGGGCCATGATTTCCTTCGCCCTCTGGCTGGAAACCCCGACCACGATACGCTCGGGATACATGAAATCCTTGACGGCCGAACCTTCCTTGAGGAATTCGGGATTGGAAGCCACATCGAAAGGTATGTCCACTCCCCGCTTGCGCAATTCCTCCGAAATCGCCGCACGGACCTTCCCGGCCGTCCCGACAGGAACCGTGCTCTTGGTCACCATCAAGACATAGGAATCCATGTTGCGTCCCACTTCCCGGGCCACCTCCAGGACATAGTGCAAGTCCGCGCTCCCGTCTTCATCGGGAGGGGTCCCTACCGCGGAGAAAACCACTTCGGAACCCTTCATACCCTCGGCCAAGGAAGTCGTGAAAGATATCCTTCCCTTGGCGAGGTTGTTCTGCAACATATCTTCCAGCCCCTGCTCGTAAATAGGAGGAACCCCTTTCTTCAAACTAGCGATTTTCGCCTCATCCACGTCCACACAACATACTTCCGTCCCCATCTCTGCAAAGCAAGTCCCGGTCACCAAACCCACATACCCGGAACCGACGATCGTAATTTTCATACCTATTATTATATTAATCGCATTTTCTCCTTCCGCAGCCCCGGAACCGGGCGGACCGGCCCAAGGGCACCAGATACTTTCATAAAATTGCAAAGGTAATCAATTTCCATCAAACCGGAGAATTCCGCCGCCCCGTCTCCGGAAACACCGCACCGGACCCGCCCCGGACCGACGAAATATGCCATACGCCAACGGCATCCGATGGCCGCCACCATGCCGGAAACGGGATCAGGAAACAAGCCCGTACAGCAAGTCGACAAAAAGCTTTTCAAAGATTTTCAAGCATTTCATTGTTTTTTCAAAAAACATGTTATATCTTTGCGCTCCATTTTGGACTTTAGTTTAGATAGTATAACTAATACAAAAACAGCAATATGCCTACAATCCAACAGTTAGTTCGCAAGGGACGGCAGAAATTGACAGACAAGAGCAAGTCCCCGGCGCTGGACTCCTGTCCGCAACGCCGAGGCGTATGCGTGCGTGTTTATACCACCACGCCCAAAAAGCCCAACTCGGCCATGCGTAAAGTGGCCCGTGTGCGTTTGACCAACCAAAAGGAAGTGAACGCTTACATCCCTGGAGAAGGCCACAACTTGCAGGAACACTCCATCGTCATGATCCGGGGTGGCCGTGTGAAGGACCTTCCTGGTGTAAGGTACCACATCATCCGGGGGGCATTGGACACTTCCGGCGTAGAAGGCCGCAACCAGCGTCGCTCCAAGTACGGAACAAAACGTCCCAAGAAGAAATAACATCGTTTTGTAAAGAGGTAAACAAGTCCGAGTCATGAGAAAGACAACACCAAAAAAGAGAATCATACTTCCCGACCCCAAGTACAACGACGTGTTGGTGACCAAGTTCATCAACAACATCATGTTGGAAGGGAAGAAGAGTATCGCGCATGAAATCTTCTACGATGCCATTGAGGAAGTTTCTGCCAAGACCAAGGAAAACGGGTTGGAAGTTTGGAAGAAAGCATTGGCCAACGTTACACCTTCGGTGGAAGTAAGAAGCCGCCGTGTAGGTGGTGCCACTTTCCAAATCCCGTCCGAAATCCGTCCGGAGAGGAAACAATCCATCGGCATGAAGTCCCTGATTTCATACGCCCGCAAGCGCAACGAAAAGTCGATGGCCCACAAACTGGCTGCGGAAATCATGGCCGCGTACAAGGAAGAAGGCGCCGCTTTCAAGCGCAAGGAAGATATTCATAGGATGGCCGAAGCCAATAAAGCCTTCTCGCACTTTAAATTCTAAAAGAAACAATGGCACACGATTTATCCAAAACCCGGAACATCGGGATCATGGCCCATATCGACGCCGGGAAAACGACATGTTCCGAGCGTATCTTGTTTTATACAGGGAAGACCCACAAGATTGGTGAAACCCACGAGGGTACCGCCACGATGGACTGGATGGCCCAGGAACAGGAACGAGGCATCACCATCACCTCGGCGGCCACTACCGTTTTCTGGAAGTATCAAAACAACAATTACAAGATTAACTTGATTGATACTCCGGGCCACGTTGACTTCACGGTAGAAGTGGAACGCTCTCTCCGCGTGTTGGACGGAGCTGTAGCCTTGTTCTGCGCCGTGGGCGGTGTCCAACCCCAATCCGAAACCGTTTGGCGCCAAGCCAACAAATACAAAGTCCCCCGTATCTGTTTCGTCAACAAAATGGACCGTACGGGTGCCGATTTCTACAATGTCGTCAATCAAATCAGCGAACGCCTCCATGCCAAGCCGGTAGTCATGGAATTGCCTATCGGACAAGAGGATTCCTTCATCGGGGTCGTAGACTTGATTACCAAGAAGGCTTATAAGTGGGAAGATGAAAAGGGTACCGAGTTCGATGAAATCGAAATCCCTGCCGACATGGTCGACCAAGTGGAAGAATACCACAACAAATTGGTCGAAACCGCTGCCGAGGAGGACGAAGCCTTGATGGAAAAATTCTTTGAAGACCCCGCTTCCCTTACCGAAGAAGAGATTGTCGGTGCCATCCGCAAGGGTACGATTGCCATGCACATCAACCCCGTTCTCTGCGGTTCCGCCATCAAGAACAAGGCGGTACAACCCTTGTTGGACGCCATTATCCGTTACCTGCCCAGCCCGCTGGACGTGGAAGCTGTCGTAGGAACGAATCCTGAAACCGGAGAAGAATGCGAGCGCAAAGTAGACGTGAACGAACCCTTCTGCGCCTTGGCTTTCAAAATCGCCACCGACCCGTTCGTGGGACGTATCGCTTTCTTCCGTGTGTATTCGGGTGCCTTGGATTCCGGTTCCTACGTGCTCAATGCTTCAACCGGTAAAAAAGAACGTATTTCCCGTATCCTCCAGATGCACGCTAACAAGCAGCAGCCTCTGGACCGCATCGAAGCCGGGGATATCGGAGCCGCTGTGGGTTTCAAAGAAATCAAGACGGGGAACACGCTTTGCGATGAAAAGAACCCCATCATCTTGGAATCCATGACTTTCCCCGAACCGGTAATCAGTATCGCCATCGAGCCTGTTTCGCAACAAGACGTGGACAAACTTTCCAACGGTTTGATGAAATTGGCCGAAGAAGACCCCACTTTCCGTGTCAAGAGCGATGAAAATTCGGGCCAAACTGTCATCAGCGGTATGGGCGAATTGCACTTGGATATCCTTTTGGACCGCCTCAAACGCGAGTTCAAAGTGGAATGCAACCAAGGCCGTCCCCAAGTTGCCTACAAGGAAGCCATCTGCTCCACGGTTCAACACCGCGAAGTTTACAAAAAGCAAACCGGGGGTCGTGGTAAATTCGCCGATATCCTGTTTGAAATCTCTCCGGCAGACGAAGGTGTCAAAGGACTGCAGTTCATCAACGAAGTCAAAGGCGGGAATATTCCCAAGGAATTCATCCCTGCCATCGAAAAAGGTTTCAAAGCCTCGATGGAAAACGGTGTCCTGGCAGGATATCCTGTGGAAAGCCTCAAAGTCCGCGTGTTGGATGGTTCGTTCCACCCGGTGGACTCCGATGCCCTTTCTTTCGAAGTCTGCGCCAAGATGGGCTTCCGCGAAGCTTGCCGGAAAGCCAAGTCGATTTTGCTCGAACCAATCATGTCCGTGGAAATCGAAACTCCCGACCAGAACGTGGGGGATGTTTCGAGCGACTTGAACCGTCGCCGCGGTATCATGGAAGGTATCGAAGCGAAACCCGGCGGACAAGCTATCCGCGCAAAGGTTCCTTTGGCCGAGATGTTCGGTTACGTGACGGCTTTGCGTACCCTTACCTCGGGACGTGCCAGCTCCACGATGGAGTATTCGCACCATGCCGAAGCCCCGGCCAACATCACCGCCGAAGTTATCAAACAAGCCTCGAAATAGTGAAATTCATTTTCCGATGTCCACGGCAATCCGAGAGGATATGACCGTGGACATTGGCATAAAAAAGAAAAAACCGTGAGTCAACAAAAAATTCGAATCAAACTGAAGTCTTACGACTACAACTTGGTGGACAAGTCCGCTGAGAAAATCGTCAAGACCGTGAAGATGACCGGTGCCATGGTCAGCGGCCCCATACCCCTGCCCACCGACAAGAAAATCTTCACCGTGAACCGTTCCACTTTCGTCAACAAGAAATCAAGGGAACAGTTCGAGTTGTCCTCGTACAAACGTCTGTTGGACATCCACAGCAGCAGCTCCAAGACCATCGATGCCTTGATGAAACTGGAATTGCCCAGCGGCGTGGAAGTGGAAATCAAAGTCTGAGGAAGGACTAAGTACTACTACAGGGCAAAACAAGCGAAACCCGGAGACGGGTCTCTTGCCAAACGAGTCAAAAGAGTTCAATAACCATTAACAAGAAAAGTAATGTCCGGATTAATTGGAAGAAAAATCGGAATGACTAGCATCTGGGATGCCTCCGGTCGGAACATACCGTGCACAGTGATAGAAGCTGGTCCTTGTGTGGTAACGCAAGTAAAAACAAAAGAGAAGGACGGCTACGATGCCATTCAACTTTCTTTCGGGGAAAGGAAAGAAAAACATACCTCGAAATCCCTCAAAGGCCATTTCGCGAAAGCCAACACCACGCCCAAACAAGTGAGCATGGAGTTCAGCCGTTTTGAAGAAGGCCATCGCAAGAACTTCGGCGAAACCCTTACCGTTGAAGTATTCGCCGAGGGTGAATTCATTGACGTGGCAGGCGTGACCAAAGGGCACGGCTTCCAAGGCGTCGTAGGCCGGCATGGTTTCGGCGGCGTTGGTCAAAAGACTCACGGTCAGCACAACCGCCTCAGAGCCCCCGGTTCCGTTGGAGCTTCTTCCTATCCTTCCCGTTTGTTCAAAGGACTCCGCATGGCAGGACAAACCGGCCACGTAAGAAGGAAAAGCATCAACTTGGAGATTGTCAAAATCGTTCCTGAAAAGAATTTGGTTTTAGTTAAAGGTTCCGTACCCGGTCCTAAAGGTTCATTTTTAAAATTAGAGAGATGGAGTTAATAGTTTATAGCACAGCCGGAAAGGATACCGGAAAGAAGGTGCAGGTTTCCGACAGCATTGCAAATGCCGAACCGAACGACCACGCCATTTACTTGGATGTGAAGCAATACATGGCCAACCGTCGCCAAGGTACGCACAAGAGTAAGGAGAGGTCTGAAATGTCGGGTAGTACCAAGAAATTGGGAAAACAAAAGGGTGGCGGTGGCGCCCGTCGCGGGGACATCAACTCGCCCCTGTTGCACGGTGGTGCCCGTGTCTTCGGTCCTCGCCCGCGCGACTACAATTTCAAATTAAACAAAAAGGTCAAAAAACTTGCCCGGTTGTCGGCCTTGGCTTACAAGTTCAAGGAAAACAACGTGACGGTGGTTGAAGATTTCAGCTTCGAAGCCCCCAAGACGAAGAAGATGATTGAACTTCTGAAGAACCTGAATCTGTCAGAAAAAAAATCACTTATAGTACTTGCGGAATCAAATAATTTTGTATTTTTGTCCTCCCGAAATCTGCCGCAGATTAAGGTTGTAAGAGTTTCAGATTTAAACACTTACGAAATCCTCAACGCGAAAAATCTGCTTTTCGTGGAATCTTCGGCAAAGAAGCTGGACGAGATTTTTGCACCGGCTGAGTAAGGACCGCTTAAATAAAGAACAATGAACGTGATAATTAAACCTATCGTCACCGAAAAAATGAACAAGGTGGCGGAAAAATTCAACCGTGTCGGTTTCATCGTTGACAAGACGGCCAACAAGATTGAAATAAAGAAAGCGGTGGAAGACAAGTACGGGGTTAAAGTCACCCGAGTGAACACCATCAATTATGATGGCAAGCGGAAATCCCGCTACACGAAAGCCGGGTTCATTTCCGGCCGGACGAACGCATACAAGAAAGCATTGGTGACCTTGGCTCAAGGCGACACTATCGATTTTTTTAGTAACATTTAAGAGAGATGGCTTTAAAGAAATACAAACCCACTTCGGCGGGTCAGCGCTTTAGGACTACCAGCACGTTCGAGGAAATCACGGCCACGAAGCCTGAAAAGTCCTTGCTCACTTTCATACACAAAACCGGGGGTCGCAACAACCAAGGTCGCAGGACGATGCGTTATATCGGTGGCGGTCACAAAAGACGTTACCGTATCATCGATTTCAAACGTGAAAAAGACCAGATACCTGCCACTGTAAAAACTATCGAGTACGATCCGAACCGTAGCGCCCGTATCGCGCTCTTGGCGTATGCGGATGGTGAAAAGAGATACATTTTGGCCCCGCAAGGACTGCAAGTAGGCCAAAAAGTAATCTCCGGTAAGGATATCGCACCTGATTTGGGAAACGCCCTTTTCTTGAGCGAAATACCTCTGGGTACCTTGATCCATAACATCGAGCTTCGTCCCGGTCAAGGCGGGAAGATTGTCCGCAGTGCCGGAACTTATGCCCAATTGCTCTCCCGTGACGGCAAATACGCTATCATCAAATTACCTTCCGGTGAAACGAGGAAAATCCTCCAAGCTTGCAAGGCCACGATTGGAACGACATCCAATCCCGACCACAACTTGGAGTCCTCCGGTAAGGCGGGCCGCAGCCGCTGGTTGGGACGCAGACCGCGCAACCGGGGTGTTGTTATGAACCCTGTAGATCACCCGATGGGTGGTGGTGAAGGACGCGCTTCCGGAGGTCATCCGCGTTCGCGCAAGGGCCTTCCTGCAAAGGGTTACAAGACTCGTCGCAGGAAGAATCCTTCGAACCAGTACATCATTGAAAGAAGGAAGAAGTAATTAAAAAAACGTAAAGAAAGATGAGCCGTTCAATAAAAAAGGGTCCATATATCCACTATAAGCTGGAGAAGAAAGTTCTTGCTGCTGCTGAAAGCAAGAAGAAAGGCACCATCAAGACATGGTCAAGGGCTTCGATGATTTCTCCTGATTTCGTTGGATTGACCATTGCCGTACACAACGGAAACAAATTCGTTCCCGTTTACGTGACCGAAAACATGGTCGGGCACAAATTGGGAGAATTTGCTCCTACCCGCACATTCCGCGGTCATGCCGGTAATAAAGATAAAGGAAAAAAGTAATCACCGCTTGTAAATAACATAGAGCAATGGGATCGAGAAAACGCATTCGTGCTGAAAAGCTAAAAGAGCAGAAGAAAACGCTCTACGTGGCCAAGTTGAGAAACAACCCCACTTCTCCCCGCAAAACCAGATATACTGCAGATTTGATCCGGGGGTTGGATGTGGACAAAGCTTTGGCCGTTCTCCAATACGGGCACAGGGAAGCCGCTCCTAAACTGCATAAATTGCTCCGTTCTGCCATCGCCAATTGGCAAAACAAGAACGAAGGTGTACGCATGGAGGATGCCCACCTGTACGTAAAAGAAATTTTCGTAGACGGTGGTACCCAATTGAAAAGGTTGCGCCCTGCCCCGCAAGGACGTGGATACAGGATCCGCAAGCGTTCCAACCATGTGACACTTATCTTGGGAAGCCGGGATTTGACCGCCCAAAGCAAGGCCAAATCCAAAGGTGCCAAGGCCGAAGGGAAACCGGCAAATGAGAATGTTGAAAAATCAGAATCCGAAAACAAGTAACAATGGGACAGAAAACAAATCCTATAGGCAATAGATTAGGTATTATCAGGGGCTGGGATTCCAGCTGGTACGGTGGTCGTCGTTTTGAAGCCAAATTGGTGGAAGATGACAAAATCCGTAAATACTTGAACGTGCGTCTGGCCAAGGCCAGTGTTTCCAAGATTCTGATTGAACGGACCCTGAAAATGGTCACCATCACCATTTTCACAGCCAAGCCGGGATTGATTATCGGCAAAGCCGGACAGGAAGTGGACAAGCTGAAGGAAGAGTTGAAGAAGCTGACGGGAAAAGAAATCCAAATCAGTATTTCCGAAATCAAGCGTCCCGAACTGGATGCCGTCATCGTGGCTTCTTCGATTGCCCGCCAATTGGAAGGACGTGTTTCCTATCGCAAGGCCATCAAAACGGCCATCGCTTCAGCCATGCGTATGAGCGCGGAAGGAATCAAGGTCCAGATTTCCGGCCGTCTGGGCGGTGCTGAAATGGCACGGACCGAACACTTCAAGGAAGGACGTACACCCTTGCATACCTTGAGGGCTGATATCGACTATGCCTTGGCCGAAGCCCATACCACCTACGGTCGTTTGGGAATCAAAGTCTGGATTTGCCGGGGTATTGTTTACGGGAAACGAGATTTGACCGCCGGCTTTGCGGCTGCAACCACCGGAAAAGAGCCCAATGGAAGGCCGATGCCTCCTCGTCAGGGTGCAGGTGGCAGAAGAAAGAAAGCCAACTAATACAGTGTTAACATTTTAACATTTTAAAGAGATGTTACAACCCAAGAAAACAAAGTTCAGGAAGCAGCAAAAAGGCAGAATGAAAGGCGATACCAAGCGTGGTGCCGAGATTGCTTTCGGATCTTTCGGCATCAAGGCTATGGAAACGGCCTTCATCACAGCCCGCCAATTGGAAGCCGCGCGTCAAGCTGTAACACGTTATATGAAACGTGAGGGTCAAATTTGGATTCGTGTTTTTCCGGATAAACCCATCACCAAAAAACCGAACGAAGTGCGTATGGGTAAGGGGAAAGGTTCGCCTGAATACTTTGTGGCCCGTGTTTGCCCTGGACGAATTTTGTTTGAAGCCGATGGAGTACCCTTGGATGTGGCGAAAGAAGCTCTTCGCCTTGCATCGCAGAAATTGCCCATTGCAGTGAAGTTCGTTGTGAGAAGAGATTACGTAGCCGAATAATAGGGAGGGAAGCCATGAAAACAGATTTCGTAGTTAGAGAATTGACAACCGAGGAACTGAAAGACCGTTTGGACACGGAAAGGGCCGAGTTGCACAAGATGAGATTGAACCACGCAATTTCACCTGTGGAAAACCCGAACCTGATAAGAAAGCACAAAAAAAACATCGCCCGTATCCTGACGGAGTTACGCCGCAGGGAATTGGCCGACTAAAGCCCCAAATGAGAAATGGAAAGGAATCTTAGAAAAGAGAGAATCGGCGTGGTGGTCAGCGACAAAATGCAGAAAACCATCACTGTCTTGGTTGAGCGGAAAATGAAACACCCTATTTACGGCAAGTTCGTAAAGAAATCAACCAAATTCAAGGCTCATGACGAAAAGAACGACTGCCATATCGGAGATACCGTCCGCATCATGGAAACCCGTCCTTTGAGCAAAGACAAACGTTGGAGATTAGTTGAAATCATTGAAAGAGCTAAATAATTATGATACAGCAAGAAACTAGACTTAGTGTTGCCGATAACAGTGGGGCCAAGTCGGTACTTTGCATCCGTGTACTGGGTGGTACCAAGAGAAGATACGCGAGTGTGGGCGACAAGATTGTCGTGGCCATCAAAGACGCGCTCCCCTCTGGCAATGTTAAGAAAGGAACCGTATCGAAGGCTGTTGTCGTAAGAACCACCAAGGAAGTCCGCAGGGCGGATGGTTCGTATATCCGTTTTGACGACAACGCCGTTGTATTGCTTAACGCGGCCGATGAAATGCGTGGAACCCGTATTTTCGGACCTGTGGCCCGCGAATTGCGCGAAAAGCAATTCATGAAGATTGTTTCACTGGCACCTGAAGTGCTTTAATAGGAATACGACCATGAAATTACACATTAAAAAAGGAGACACTGTCAAGGTGTTGGCCGGTGACGAAAGAGGCAAGCAGGGAAAAGTCCTGATGGTGGATGTCAAGAAACAACGTGCCAAGGTGGAAGGGCTGAACATGGTCTCCAAGCACACCAAGCCCAATTCCAAGAATCCTCAAGGCGGTATCATCAAAATGGAAGCTGGAATCCATATTTCCAACTTGATGGTGGTTGACAGCAAAGGTACGGCGAGCCGCATCGGCCGTAAATTGGATGAAAAAACCAATAAATTAGTTCGCTACTCTAAAAAAACTGGGGAGGTAATCAAGTAATGAGTTATACACCGAGACTGAAAGAAAAATACATGAACACGATTGTCCCGAACCTCCAGAAGGAATTCGGGTACAAGAGCGTGATGCAAGTACCTCGCTTGGTCAAGATATGTTTGAACCAAGGGATTGGTGCCGCCGTTGCAGACAAGAAACTGATTGATGCCGGCGTTGAGGAAATGACCGCCATTACTGGACAAAAAGCTGTCCCCACGAAGTCGAAAAAGGATATTTCGAACTTCAAAGTCCGCAAAGGCATGCCCATCGGGGTGCGTGTCACCTTGCGGGGTGAACGGATGTACGAGTTCCTGGACCGCCTTATCTCCGTGGCGATTCCCCGTATCCGTGATTTCCACGGTATCAGCGACAAGGGCTTGGACGGAAATGGTAATTTCTCGTTCGGTATCACCGAGCAAATCATCTTCCCCGAAATCAACATCGACAAAATCAACAAGATCAGTGGAATGGACATTACATTCGTCACCACTGCTTCAAATGATAAGGAAGCATACGCCTTGTTAAGGGAATTTGGTATGCCGTTTCAAAAACAAAACAACAAGTAGCGCACCATGGCAAAAGAATCAATGAAAGCCAGAGAGCTCAAAAGGGAACGCTTGGTTGCCAAATATGCCCAAAAACGGGCCGAGCTCAAGAAAGCCGGGGATTATGATGCCCTGCAAAGAATACCCAAGAACGCTTCCCCGGTACGTTTGCACAACCGGTGCAAATTGACGGGCCGTCCCAAAGGGTATATGCGTACATTCGGTATTTCGCGTATCAACTTCCGTGAAATGGCTCTCCAAGGCCTCATTCCCGGAGTAAAAAAAGCCAGCTGGTAGTTTTTAACCCTAAAATCGAATAAAGAGATGATATCAGATTCTATTGCGGACTTTTTGACCATCATACGTAATGCCAACATGGCAAGGAAAAGAATGGTGGAAGTCCCGTCCTCCAAGATGAGGGTCGGCATTGCACGCATTTTGTTTGAAAAAGGGTATATCGTAAACTACAAGGTGGAAGAAGGAGTTAAACCCACGCTCAAGATTGCTTTGAAATACCACCCGGCAACCAAGACGCCGGCTATCCAAAGAATTGATCGTGTCAGCACTCCGGGTTTGAGGAAATACGCTGACACCGAACATCTTCCGCGTGTGATGAACGGTTTGGGTATCGCCATCATGTCCACATCCAAAGGCTTGATGACCGACAAGGAAGCCCGTAAGGAAAATGTGGGTGGTGAAGTGATTTGTTATATTTGCTAAACAACAGAATACAATGTCAAGAATTGGTAAAGCACCTATAAGCCTTCCTAAGGGAGTGACAGTTAGTGTTGCTGCTAACAATGTCGTAACGGTAAAAGGTCCCAAAGGGGAACTGAGCCGCCAAGTGGATCCCGATATCACGGTGCATATAGACAATGAAACCAACCATCTTTTGGTTCAACGCCCGACAGACCAAAAGCGCCACCGTGCTTTGCATGGCCTGTACCGTGCCTTGATCAACAACATGGTCGTAGGGGTTTCGGAAGGATTCAAAAAAACGATGGAAATAGTCGGGGTCGGTTACAAAGCGACCGTGAACGGCCAGATTCTCGACCTTTCCTTGGGCTATTCCCACAACTTGTTCATTGAGTTGCCCAAGGAAGTCAAAGCGACAGCCACGGCAGAAAAAGGGAAAAACCCTACCCTCACCTTGGAATCCCCCGACAAGGAATTGCTGGGGATGGTGTGTGCCAAAATCCGCTCCTACCGTAAGCCTGAGCCGTACAAAGGCAAGGGTATCAAGTTTGAAGGTGAAGTTTTGCGCAGGAAAGCTGGAAAATCGGCAGCAAGTGCCAAGAAATAGCGGACTATTAAATATATTTGCACGATGGCTATTACAAAAAGATATAGAAGAGAGCGCATCAAGATGCGCATCCGTAAGAAGGTTTCGGGCAGTGCGGCTGCACCCCGTTTGAGTGTCTTCAGGAGCAACCGGGACATTTACGCCCAAATCATCAATGACGAAACAGGGAAAACCCTTGTCCAGGCATCGTCCAAGGAAAAGAGCTTTGATTTCCAAGGAACGAAAACGGAAAAGGCTGCCCAAGTGGGTAAGATTTTGGCGGAAAGAGCCAAGGAAGCTTCCATTGACCAGGTTGTTTTCGACCGCAACGGTTATTTGTATCACGGGCGTGTTAAATCTTTGGCAGATGGTGCCAGAGAAGGCGGCCTCAAATTCTAAGGAATCAAGATTATGACAGACGCAAGTGTAAAAAAGGTGAAATCGAGCGACATCGAATTTCAAGACAAGTTGGTCAGCATCAACCGTGTTACCAAAGTAACCAAAGGCGGGCGGACATTCAGCTTCTCGGCTATCGTCGTGGTGGGTAACGGAAACGGGGTCGTGGGTTATGGTCTTGGCAAGGCCAAGGAAGTACAGGCTGCTATCCAAAAAGGGTTGGATGACGCGAAAAAGAACTTAATCAAAGTTCCTGTGTACAATGGTACCATCCCCCACGAACAATATGGCAAATACAGCGGAGCCAATGTCTTCCTCAAGCCGGCATCGCCGGGTACCGGTGTAATCGCCGGAGGTGCCATGCGTGCCGTGCTGGAAAGCGTAGGCGTAAAGGATGTGTTGGCAAAGTCCAAAGGATCTTCCAATCCTCACTCCGTAGTAAAAGCGACTATCGACGCCCTTTCGAAGATGAGGGATCCCATGACGGTGGCACAATTGCGTGGAATCGAGTTGGACAAAGTTTTTAACGGCTAAGAGAAAAGGAGAATACATCCATGAAAAAGGTCAAAATAACCCAGATAAAGAGCGGTATCGATCGCCCTAGGGATCAGAAAATGACCCTTCGTTCCCTTCGTTTGGGAAGGATTGGGAAAAGCACCGAATTTGAAGTGAATCCTCAGATTGCCGGCATGATTGCCAAAGTCAGCCATTTGATCAAGATTGAAGAAATCTAATCCGGATTTCGGGATTCGGAACTAATTACTAACGAGAAAAAGGAAACTTAAATATGGATTTATCAACGCTATCTCCTGCCAAAGGTTCTGTCAGAACGAACAAGCGTCGAGGCCGTGGCTATGGGTCCGGCAACGGACAGACAGCCGGACGAGGCCACAAAGGGGCCAAATCCCGTTCAGGGTACAGTCGTAAAATCGGTTTTGAAGGTGGGCAAATGCCTTTGTACCGTCGAGTACCGAAAAGCGGGTTCAAGAACATCAACCGGGTTGAATATACGCCCATCAATTTGGATGTTTTGGAGAAACTGGCCACCAAGAAAGGTCTGGATACCATCAATCTCCAAGTCTTGGTTGACAACAGGCTGGCCTCCAAGCGGGACAAAATCAAAATCCTCGGACGAGGCGAACTGACCGCCACGGTCCACGTGACAGCGGATGCCTTCTCTGCAAAAGCAAAAGCAGCCATCGAAGCAAAAGGAGGTTCGGCTGTTTTAGTCCAAAAAGAGACTACAGAAAATTAGTATTCCGGTTGATTTCCTTTCTTGACACAGGGTCAAGGGAGGAAATCAACGGTTTTATACTTACCAACCTTATTCAGATAGTTGATGAAAAGATTCATAGAAACCCTGAAGAATATCTTTAAGATAGAGGAACTCCGCAAAAGGATTCTCTATACCTTGGGGATTATTGTGATTTACCGCATAGGTTCTTTTATCGTCCTTCCGGGGATTGATCCTTCCCAATTGGGAGCCTTGCAACAACAAACCAGCGATGGATTGCTCGGGTTGTTGAACATGTTCTCGGGGGGTGCTTTCTCCAACGCTTCCGTTTTCGCCTTGGGGATTATGCCTTACATCTCGGCATCCATCATCGTGCAGTTGTTCGGGATGGCAATCCCCTACTTCCAGAAATTGCAGAAAGAAGGGGAAAGCGGCCGTAGGAAAATGAACCAAATCACACGATGGCTCACCATTGCCGTGACCGCCTTGCAGGCACCGGCTTATTTGACCAACGTCGTGAACCAACTTCCCGCTGAAGCTTTCATCCCGTTCAACGGGACGAATCCTGGCGCGTTTTTCTGGGTTTCTTCTTGCATCATCCTGACGGCAGGAACCTTGTTCGTCATGTGGCTTGGTGAAAAAATCACAGACAAGGGAATTGGAAACGGTATTTCATTGATTATCATGATTGGGATTATCGCCCGTCTGCCTTTTGCACTCTTCGGGGAATTCGTTTCCCGCTTGGAACAGCAAGGTGGCGGTCTGGTCATGTTTTTGGTGGAATTGATTGTGCTTATTGCCGTTATTTTCCTCTGCATCTTGTTGGTACAAGGAACCCGCAGGATTCCGGTACAATACGCCAAAAGGATTGTCGGCAACAAGCAATACGGAGGTGTCCGCCAATACTTGCCCTTGAAGGTCAACGCAGCCGGGGTCATGCCCATCATCTTCGCCCAAGCCATCATGTTCATCCCGGTGACGATTGCCGGGTTCGCCTCTCCGGAATCCGTCAATTCCGGTTTCTGGCGCTCGATGATGGATTTCAACGGTTTCTGGTACAATCTGATTTTTGCCCTGCTGATTATCGTGTTCACCTATTTCTACACGGCCATCACGATGAATTCGCAGCAAATTGCCGATGACTTGAAACGCAACAACGGGTTCATTCCGGGTGTCAAACCGGGAAAGAAGACGATGGAGTTCATCGATGATGTGATTTCCCGCATTACCTTTCCGGGGTCCATTTTCCTTGCCATCGTGGCCGTGTTGCCCGCCATCGTAAGCCTCTTCGGAGTCAGCGCCCAGTTCGCGCAATTCTATGGTGGAACTTCGCTTTTGATTATGGTAGGTGTTATCTTGGATACCCTCCAACAAATCGAAAGCCATTTGCTGATGCGGCACTACGACGGACTGACCAAGTCGGGACGCATCAAAGGCCGCTCAGGAGGAGCCTACGGCATTGCTTAGTTTATTCAGGAGAATGACACCGAGAATTTACACACAGGAGGAAATTGCCAAAATCAGCCAAAGTGCGCTCCTTGTCGGGGCCACTTTGGCTGAAGTGGCCAAAATGATAGCCCCTGGAGTCAAGACGATTGAGCTTGACCGGAGAGCCGAAGAGTTCATCCGTGCCAATGGAGCAAACCCTTCGTGCAAAGGTTATGAAGGTTTCCCCTATACCCTCTGTATCTCGGTCAACGAAGTAGTGGTTCATGGATTCCCTTCCGAATATGAGTTGAAAGAAGGGGATGTGGTTTCGGTGGATTGTGTGGTGGACAAAGACGGGTATTACGGGGATTCGGCTTACACCTTCATGGTGGGAAATGTGGAAGAACCGGTACGGAACCTCTTGGAAGCAACCAAGGCTTCATTGTACAAAGGTATCGAACAAGCCCGCGCAGGCAAGAGGACGGGAGATATCGGCCATGCCGTCCAGACATATGTTGAAGAACGCGGATACGGTGTCGTAAGGGAACTCTGCGGGCATGGGGTTGGCGCTCACATGCACGAAAAACCCGATGTATTGAACTACGGCAAGCAAGGAAGCGGTGTCATGCTCAGAAAAGGCATGGTGATTGCCATCGAACCCATGATTACATTGGGGAAGCGGAATATCGGCATCGCCAAAAACGATTGGGAGATTTATACTTTGGACGGAAAAGCCGCAGCCCATTTCGAGCATAGCCTCGCCATCACGGAAGGGGAAGCCCGGATACTTTCCTCCTTTGAAAAAATTGAAGAAATCTTAAAGCACAAATAGGAAATGGCAAAACAGCAATCCATACAACAGGACGGAACCGTCATTGAATCCTTAGGTAACGCCATGTTCCGGGTGGAGTTGGAAAACGGACATACCGTCATTGCCCATATTTCCGGAAAAATGCGTTTGCATTACATCAAAATCTTGCCGGGAGACAGGGTCCAATTGGAAATGTCTCCCTATGATTTGAGCAAAGCACGCATCGTATTCAGATATAAATAGTATTTTTGCGCCAAATTTTATAACACGAAAGACCGATGAAAGTAAAGCCTTCAGTAAAGAAGAGATCGCCCGAATGCAAAATTGTCAAGCGCAAAGGGGTGGTGTACGTGATTAACAAGAAGAATCCCAAACTCAAAATGAGGCAGGGATAAGTCACGAAGAGAGAGTTTTGTAGATTTTAAATTGGATAATACATGGCACGTATTGCAGGTATCGACTTACCTAAGAAGAAAAGAGGCGAGATAGGATTGACCTATATCTACGGTATTGGTAGAAGCACCGCACGGAAAATTTTGGCCGATTCCGACATTTCTTTCGACAAGAAAGTGGAAGAATGGAACGATGAAGAGCTGGCGAAGATTCGTGCATACATCGGCGAGAAGCTGAAAGTGGAAGGAGCTCTCCGTTCCGAAGTGCAGACGAATATCAAACGTTTGATGGATATCGGTTGCTACCGTGGTATCCGCCACCGTCTGGGCTTGCCCCTTCGTGGTCAAAGTACAAAAAACAACGCTCGTACGCGGAAAGGCCGCAAGAAGACGGTTGCCAACAAGAAGAAGGCACCCAAGGGCTAAGATTTAGTCTCTTGCTATAAGATTTTAGAGCTAATAACACCTTATTTTCAATAAAACAATGGCAAAAGTTGCTAATAGTGGCGGAAAAAACGCCAAGACAGTGAAGAAAAAGATTGTCAAGGTCGAACCCCAAGGCAAGGCTTTCATCTTCGCTTCTTTCAACAATGTGATCATCTCGCTTACCAATAACGCAGGCCAAGTCATTTCTTGGGCTTCGGCTGGCAAAATGGGCTTCAAGGGTTCCAAGAAGAACACGCCCTATGCCGCCCAGATGGCTGCCACCGACTGCGCCAAAGTGGCCTACGATTTGGGGTTGCGCAAAGTAAAAGTTTATGTGAAAGGTCCTGGTGCCGGTCGTGAATCCGCTATCCGCACCATCCATGGAGCAGGAATCGAAGTTACCGAAATCATGGACGTTACTCCCCTGCCCCACAACGGATGCCGCCCTCCCAAAAGAAGAAGAGTTTAAGTTTGAGTAACGTACTTTAAAAGCATAGCAGAAACATGGCAAGATACATTGGACCTAAGTCTAAAATTGCAAGAAAGTTCCAGGAACCGATTTACGGTGCCGACAAGGTGCTGGAAAGGAAGAACTACGCTCCAGGCCAACATGGTCAAAACAAGCGCAGGGCTAAACTTTCCGAATACGGTATCCAGTTGCAGGAAAAACAAAAGGCAAAATATACTTACGGTATCTTGGAACGCCAGTTCCGTAAGATTTTCGAACAAGCCTCGCGCCGTCAAGGCATCACAGGGGAAAACTTGCTCAAATTATTGGAATCCCGTTTGGACAATGTAGTTTACCGTTTGGGTATCGCCCCTACACGCAGTGCCGCCCGTCAAATGGTCGGACACCGCCATATCGTTGTCAACGGGCGTGTAGTAAATATCCCCTCTTTCCAACTGCGTCCGGGAGACATCGTGGAAGTCCGCGAAAAGTCGAAATCGCTGGAAGTCATCGCCAATTCCGTCGAAGGCCGCAGCAACCAGTACAATTGGTTGGAATGGGATAGCAAAACTTTGACTGGCAAGTTCTTGAACTACCCTGAACGCGAAAACATCCCTGAAAATATCAAGGAACAGTTGATTGTTGAATTGTACTCCAAGTAATAAAAGCTTGGAGTGCAATCCGCACTTTCGGGCATTGTTCAGCCTTTCATTTTTAATACTTAAAACACAACTAAATGGCAATTTTAGCTTTTCAGAAACCGGATAAAGTGAACATGATCAGCTTGGACGACAAGAAAGGAGTCTTCGAAGTCCATCCGCTGGAGCCTGGTTATTCGGTTACTATAGGAAATGCCTTGCGCCGTATCTTGATATCTTCGTTGGAAGGCTTTGCCATCACATCTATCCGTATCGAAGGCGTGGATCATGAGTTTGCTTCGATCAAGGGCGTAATTGAGGACGTGACCAATATAGTACTGAATTTGAAGCAAATCCGCTTCAAACAGCAAATCAAGGAAGTGGATGAGGAAACCATCCATCTGGTTGTTTCCGGTCAAGATGTTTTCAAAGCCGGGGACTTGAACAATGCCTTGAACGGGTTCCAGGTCCTGAATCCCGAGTTCGAGATTTGCCACATGGAGCCGAGCGTGAAGCTGAGTATGGATATTTCCATCAAGAAAGGGCGCGGTTGGGTTCCTGCGGAAGAGAACAAGAACCCGAACGATCCGGTAGGTACCATCGCCATTGACTCCATCCATACTCCTATCAAGAACGTCCACTACGAGACGGAGAATTTCCGCGTGGAACAAAAGACCGACTATGAAAAGTTGGTCTTGACCATCATCACGGATGGCTCCATATCGCCTAAAGAAGCCTTGAAGGAATCCGCCCATATCTTGATTGAGCATTTCAAGTTGTTTTCCGATGATAAGATTTCCTTGGAACTTCCGGTTGATGATTTTTCAGGAGAATTCGACGAAGAAGACTTGCATATGCGCCAGTTGCTCAATACGCGCTTGGCGGACATGGAATTATCGGTACGTGCGTTGAATTGCCTCAAAGCGGCGGAAGTGGAAACCTTGGGAGAATTGGTGTCTTTCAACAAGTCAGACTTGCTCAAGTTCCGCAACTTCGGGAAGAAGTCCTTGACCGAATTGGAAAACCTGGTCAAATCCAAGAACTTGGACTTTGGCATGAACGTCAGCAAATACAAATTGACCAAACCTGATCCTGAAAAAGAAAAAAAAGAAGAAGAATAATAGGGGAGCTTTATCATGAGACACGGAAAGAAATTCAATAAACTTAGCAGAACCCATGCCCACAGGCGGCAATTGCTGGCCAATATGGCCACGTCCTTGATCCTGCACAAAAGAATCAATACGACCTTGGCCAAAGCCAAAGCCTTGAGGACATATGTGGAACCTCTGCTTACAAAGGCGAAAGAAGATACGACCCATTCGCGCCGCGTGGTATTCAGTTATTTGCATAACAAGGAGGCCGTAACGGAATTGTTCCGGGAAATTTCGCAAAAGATAGCCAATCGTCCAGGCGGTTATACGCGTATCTTGAAAACCGGCTTCCGCGTAGGTGACAATGCTGAAATGGCCATCATCGAGTTAGTCGATTACAGCCTCAATACGGGTAGCAGCAAAGAGAACAAAGCCAAATCGACGACACGTCGCGGTGGCAAGAAGAAAGCTGCCGCCGAAACAGCTCCTGCGGCAACCGAAGCACCGGTTGCCACGGAACCCGCAGCTACGGAAGAGAAAGCCGAATAAAGGGTATTATCCATCCCTTTAGGAAGCTCCGAGGGTACAGAAGAGTATTTTCCCAATCCCACGTAACAGAAAATACTTTTTTTGTCACCCTCTTTTTTTATATCTTTGGCTCCCGTCGAAGATTGGCTTCGCCGAAGATAGGATGCGGCTCGGCAGAGGCTAACTGGAAATTTCGTTTCCGTTTGCCTCTGCGCTCACCTTTCACTATCTCTGGCTTCGCCGAAGATAGGATGCGGTTCGGCAAAGGCAACTGGAAATTTCGTTTCCGTTTGCCTCTGCGCTCACCTTTCACTATCTCTGGCTTCGCCGAAGATAGGATGCGGTTCGGCAAAGGCAACTGGAAATTTCGTTTCCGTTTGCCTCTGCGCTCACCTTTCACTATCTTTGAACGTTTTTTGTTCAGGTTCTCGTCAAAGAAAAAAGACTGAAAAAGAAGACATTACTAAAAACCATAACATACAGGATCATGAGTCAGATTGCAAGTATCCATGCACGGCAGATTCTCGATTCGAGAGGGAATCCGACCGTAGAGGTGGAAGTCATCACCTCCATGGGAAACTACGGAAGCGCCGCGGTTCCGTCGGGAGCTTCGACAGGTGTACACGAAGCCGTTGAATTGCGCGATGGCGACAAACAGAACTATGGAGGAAAAGGGGTTCTGCAAGCCGTACAGAATGTGAACAACGTCATTGCAAAGGAATTGTGCGGCATGATGGTGGAAGACCAAAACGCCTTGGACGCCCGCATGATTGAATTGGACGGAACTCCCAACAAGGGGAAACTGGGCGCGAACGCCATCTTAGGCGTCTCCTTGGCTTGCGCCAGGGCAGCTGCCGATGAATACGGGATGTCCCTGTACAATTACGTAGGCGGTGTCAACGCAAATACCTTGCCCATCCCTATGATGAACATCCTCAACGGAGGTTCCCATGCCGATAGCAACGTGGATTTCCAGGAATTCATGATCATGCCGGTGGGAGCTCCTTCTTTCAGCGAGGCTTTACGCTGGGGTGCCGAAACATTCCACGCGCTCAAGAATGTGCTCAAAAAAAAGAACCTTTCTACCGGTGTGGGTGATGAAGGCGGGTTCGCCCCCAACCTCAAATCGAACGAAGAAGCCTTGGAAGTAATTCTGCAAGCCATTGAACAAGCCGGTTACAAGCCCGGGCAAGACATTTTCATCGCACTCGACCCAGCTTCGTCCGAATTCTACCTGCCCGAAGAAAAGGTTTACCATCTGCACAAATCCTCCGGCGAGAAGTTGACCTCCGCCCAAATGGCGGATTTCTGGGCCGATTGGACCCAACGCTATCCTATCGTTTCCATCGAAGACGGTATGGCGGAAGACGATTGGGAAGGTTGGAAACTTTTGACCGACCGGATTGGAAAGAAATGCCAGTTGGTCGGTGACGACTTGTTCGTGACCAATACGGAACGCCTGAAGATGGGTATCGAAAGAGGGGTTGCAAACTCCATCTTGATCAAGGTGAACCAAATCGGCTCCTTGACGGAAACCATCAACGCGGTCAACATGGCTTACAGGAATAGCTACACGGCCATCATGAGCCACCGTTCAGGTGAAACCGAAGACACGACCATCGCCGATTTGGCCGTGGCCTTGAACACGGGCTTAATCAAGACCGGTTCCGCTTGCCGTTCCGAACGTATCGCCAAGTACAACCAGCTCCTCCGCATCGAGGAACGCTTGGGCGACATGGCCTACTACCTTGGCAAGGACTTCAAATTCGTGAAATAAATTCCTGCTCTTCCTTTAAAGGGGTTCCTGTTCATACAAGAAGTGCCTAAGGCACTGAATGGGGACCCCATTTTTCTACTTCCTACTCCCCTGCCGGACCACGAACACATGCGACAAAACGGCAAAAGCGAAATCATGAAGCACGTATTCCGCAAATATTTCTTTTTCTTGTTGCTTTTCGGACTGATTTCCGGGGGAGAAAAGCTTTGTGCCCAAAGCGACAGTACGGAAACCGAGCTGTTCAGCCTTTTCCAAGTGCCGGATTCCGTCCGCCAAAAGAACATCGATGACTTGAAATACAAAGGCATACGCCCCCGGATCGGAGTGGTTCTGAGCGGTGGCGGAGCCAAAGGCATTGCCCATGTAGGGGTCTTGAAAGTCCTGGAAGAACTGGGTATCCCCATCGATTATATCGGGGGAACCAGCATGGGTTCCATCATCGGCGGCTTGTACGCCTACGGCTACTCGGCCCATGAACTGGATTCTATCCTCCGGGCTGCGGACTGGAGCCTGCTGCTGAGCGACCGCGCCGATTGGACGGATGTTTTCTACGTCAACAAAAACAACTACATGCTCCGCCTGCCGTTCGGTTGGCAAGAAGGCGATGGTTCGATTGCCCCGGTGGGTTTCCTTAAAGGACAACACATCAACAACCTCTTTTACACGCTGACCTCCCAATCGTATAAATACAAGACTTTCAAAGAATTCAACATCCCGTTCTTCTGTGTGGGCGCCAACATCGTCAACGGGCAGGCTGCCTATATCGACAGCGGGAACCTGGCCGTGGCCATGCGGGCGAGCATGGCTGTCCCTGGTGTCTTCGCCCCGGTGAAAATAGATAGCATGGTTTTGGTCGACGGTGGTGTCCTGAACAATTTCCCGGTGGACAAAATGCTGGAAAAAGGCATCGATATCGTCATCGGGGTGGACGTGGGTTTCTCTTATTCCGGAGTCGAAAACGTGAGCAGCTTCATGGACGTCCTGGAAGAAGTCATCTTCATGGGATCCAAGACAAGGGTGATGCAGAACCGCCAGGATTGCCGCATCTTCATCAAACCCGACATGAGCGGATACACGACCACGAGCTTT
Organism: uncultured Bacteroidales bacterium; assembly: GCA_944321885.1. Lineage (GTDB taxonomy): Bacteria > Bacteroidota > Bacteroidia > Bacteroidales > P3 > Pullibacteroides. The sequence continues at coordinate 40,010 of CALUNB010000003.1, forward strand.
TCCAAAGTGGATTCCCTGGTGGCCCGTGGGGAAGCAGCCGCCCGGACCCCCGAAACCTATGCCCAACTGCAAGCCTTGGCGAAAGAACTCTCGAGCTACGAAACCGAACCCGTAACGCCCAAGAAACCCTACCTGCCACCGGAAGCCGTTTACGTTTCCCAAATCGAGTACACCGGGCTCAAGAAATACAACCTAGGATACGTGAACCAATTCTTGCAAGTGGAACCGGACAAATGGGTCAAACTCTCCGACATCACCGACGGGATTGACCGCTTGTACGGGACCAATGTGTTCCGTTCGGTCAGCTACGAGTTCAAACAAGACACGGCGCGTCCCGACAGGACCGTCCTGGTCGTCAACCTGGACGAAGCCCCTTCCAATGCCTTCAACCTCGGGGTACGTTACGACAACCAACGTTTGGCGGCCTTCCTGGCAGGGGTGGAATTCCGCAACTTGGGTTTCAAGAACTCCCTTCTCACCTTGGACGTGGAACTTTCCACGATGTCGATGGCCAGCTTGGACTACACGGTGATGCCAAATTGGAACGCCAGGAAAAACAAGTACTCGGTCTGGATTCCCAGCATCGGGGCCGGGATGGACTATTACCACATCAGCACTTACCTCTACCGGAATTCCGAAGATCCGGATCAAAGGACTTCGGAAATAAGGTCGAACCGTTACAGGGTCCGCCTCTACGGGCAATCCAACTGGAAGTTGAACATCCTCGGCTTGGGAATTTCCTACGAGTTCGCCAACAACAAGGAATGGATTTCCTCGTCCATCGACCGCCATGACGTATACAACAACGGGCATGTGACCCCCTACTTCTATTTCCGGCACAACAGCTATAACCAGAAATACTACCCTACCAAAGGTTCCAAGATGAATCTGGAAGTCACGTTCCCGATCCGGGTTGGCGCGGCTACCGGTTCCAACACCGCCTCCCATTTCCTAAGTGCGTATTGGACGGCTGATTTCGCCATCCAAGCGGGAAAACGCCTCACCTTCTATCCTGGTTTCACTTTGGGAAGCATCTTGTTCCGGAGCGCTTCGGTAGTCCCCATCCAATACCAGTTCTTCCAGGGAGGTTGTGCGGAAATTGCCGGACTTTACAGTAGCATGCTGCCTGGCGTCCAGTTCGGGCAATCCAGCGGATACCAATTGGTGAACCTGAGGCTTTCTGCCCAGGTTATGCTCATCAAGAACCTCTACCTCAGCCTGCGGGGAGGTATCGGGAAGGCCGATTACGAAATCCTGGACATGGTACGCAATTTCGACAACTTGGTCTACGGGGGGAATATAGGGATTTCGTACAACACCCCCATCGGTCCAGTCGGCCTGAGTTTCCAGACATCGAACGTGCATAAATTCAACCTTTTCCTGAATATCGGGTATTGGTTTTAGAGAAGCAAACAAAACCCTGGGATGCATGGAAAATCTGGGCGTTTTTGATTGTTCCAATATCCTTGTAGCGAGCTATTTCGATTCCGGAAATCCGGAAAATGGGATTCCAAAGCTCAAAAGGAAAATCCATCCGGATTCCATGCCTCCTGGCGCTGCACAAAGAAGCCACAAACCGACCCTCAAAAGGGTGTATAACCTCCGGGAAGTCCCTCGTTCCCGATGACGCAACTGCCCCGTCCTACCGGATAGACGGCAAAGCAACCGAAAGCCCCGTTGGAGATATTGCCCCGGACATTGGCGGGAGGCCCGCCGAAAACCGGAACATCGGTGGACACCGCCGCGTTCACATCGGAAATGTAACGGTTATATTCCGCCGTGAAACTATACACAATCAAAGTGACTTCATCCCCGGCCTTCAAGGCAGGAACCCGGCTGGTTTCGCTCGGTTTGTCGGCAAAAAAGTAAATGGGGACCCCGTTCAAGTAAATACCGGAAGTGAAATTATCCGGGAAACAGAAAATATCGGTAATCGAGTCGAAATAGACCCTCCCGTTCAGGGAAAAGCTGAAACCGTAATACTCCTCGGTAGGCGGATCCTGGGCATAGACCAGGATATTCCACCCCAAGCGGGAAGGGTCTGGCGTATAAAAAGGGGGCAACCCCATCCCATGGACAGCACGGACGGAATCAATCGGGGGAATATAGGGCATGGTACTCCGGGATTCGTACAGCTCATTCTCCCCATCCTTATCCACATCCGCCTCGATATGAAGGTAATATTCCTCGCCTATCTGTCCAAAAACGTCCGGGGCGCTCCGATACCAACCCGTCGGCAAGGAATCTTCCACAAAATCAAAATGGGAACCATCGCCAGCCTCGATGTACACGGTAGCTCCGGAAACAACCGTACTGGCGATATCCGGGTCGTAATAGTCGCACGAACGGCTCAACTTGACGATATGCGAAGTGGTGTCGGAGGTCAATTTGGCATCGACCACCAAAACCGGCTCCATGCTTCCCAAATCCACTTCCACGATTTCGGAACACGAAACGAAGGCCAACAGGAACAAACAGGCCAGCTCTACGGGCGGCGAAGGAAGCCAAACATTCAAACAACGGGCAAAACGCATTCCAGCCTCCTAAAAATTAAAATTGAACGTGACAAAAGGCACTACCGAGAACAAGTAAATCTTGACCGCATAGGACCGGGTTGGATTGTCGGGGTCCTGGTAGAAAGTCACCGACCAAGGGTTCTTGCGCCCGTAGGCATTGTACAATCCGGCCGAAAGACTCCAACGGTAGGGCTTGCCGTTGTCCGGCTTGGACTTGAAAGTGTAGGACACGTCCAAGCGGTGGTAATTTTCCATACGGCCCGAATTCCGATCCCCGTAAATCGGGACGAAAGTCCCGTCTATGACCGCTTTCCCGATTGGATAGGTGGTAGGTTGTCCCGAATAGAACATCCAATTCAAGGATATGCTGTGCCGGGGATGAGGTTCGATATCAAGCAAAAGATTGACCGCATGCGGACGGTCCTGGGGCGAAGGATAAGGTTTGCCATCGTTCACTTGGTCGATGACACGCATGGATCGGGAATAAGTATAGCTCAACGAACCGTTGACCATGCCCGTGTTCCGTTTCAGATAGAATTCAATCCCATAGGCCCACCCACGTCCCATCCGGAGTTCCCCATAGAGGTCGGTGTTCAAAATCACATTGGAATGATCCTTGAAATCAATGACATTGTGCAGGAACTTGTAATAGGCTTCCAAGGACAGTTCCCATTCCCCTTTCCTGAAAGCCTTGCTGATGCCCAAGGCCAGCATGTCGGAGGTCTGGGGCTTGACAAAAGGGTTGGCCGGGAACCAAATGTCCAAGGGGTTGCCGGAGGTGGAATTGGTGGCCAACTGGGAATATTGCAAGGTCCGGGTATAGTTGAATTTCAAATCGATATCATAGTCGAACGAATACGAAATCCCCACACGGGGTTCCAGCCCCCAATAGGTATGGTAAAAATTCCTGCCATCCTCGTACTCGCGCCCTGTGCGCTCATAGTCCTCGTTGAAGTAGGAAACCGAGTCCGGGCCTTGGTTCGAGAACGTGCTGAAACGGAGACCGTACTTGACAAGCAAACGCTCCCCTATCGATTGGTTGTTCCCGATATAGATGCCGCTTTCCAAAGCATGGTAATGGTCCTGGTTGTAACGGTAACTGTAATTGGAATCCAGGAAACCGATGTCCTGATGCAGGTTCACTTTCAAATCGCCCGGCTGGTAGACATGGTAACGTAAATCGAAGCCGAACCGCAGTTCATGGTTTTCCGGGCTGAAAGTCCAATCCACCTTGCCCACGTAATCGGTAATGCGGGTCTTCCAAATGAAATCGTATCCGTCGGCGTTCTGCTGGGCATAACTCAGGTAATCCGCCACATGCACATTGGCATTCATGACAAAACGGTTGGAAAAAAGATGGTTCCAGGTCAGTCCGAGCATCTTGTTCCCGTAATTCATCCCCACGTTCATGGATTCCATGCCGAAACGGTCCTGCCCCAAATAACCGGAAAGGGAAAGCTTGTCCTTGCCGCTGACGGATTTATGGACAATTTTCGCATTGACATCGTAGAAACCGAGCTCGGTCCCGTCCATGCCGGCCAAAGGAAGGAAGAGGTCGAAATACGTGGCACGGGCCGAAGCCAGAAAAGAAGTCCGGTCCTTCCATATCGGCCCGTTGACCGTGGCCTTGGCTACCAACAAGCCGATACCGGCATCCACATGGTAATTCCGGAAATCGCCTTCCTTCATGTCCACGTCAATCACGGAGGCCAAGCGGCCGCCGTAAGAAATCGGGATATCCCCCTTGTAAATCCGGGCACCGCCGACCGCATCGTTGTTGAAAACAGAGAAAAAACCGCAGGTATGGGTCGGATTGTACAAAGTGGCATGGTCGAGGATGATGGCGTTCTGGTCCAAGCCGCCCCCCCGGACACTGAAACCGGAACTGGTCTCCGTGGACATCAGGACGCCGGGCAGCAATTGCACGGCCTTGATAATATCGGGTTCGCCCAACAAAGCCGGGATACGCTGTATCATCTCCGGCGTGAAGCTGACCATACCGATACTGTTTTTCGCCTCCCTCGTGGCCTTGCTACCCCGGATTTCAACATCCTTCAAAAGCACCGCGTCCGCTTGCAGGAAAAAATTCCGGCTCATGTCCTGCGTCACCTTGAGCTCGACCTGGACACTCGTAAAACCCAGGCAGGAAACTTGGACTTCATGCTCCCCGGGTGGAAGTGCCAAGCTGTAACGCCCTTCCACATCGGCTGTGCAGCCTTTCTTCAATGCCGGAAGCCAAACCGCCGCGTTCACGACCGGTTCCCGGCTCCGGGCATCCAAGACTTGTCCGGAAAGATGAAAAAGAGCCTGGGCCGGCAGGATTTGGACCGGGAAAAGGAGAGTCCCCCCAAAAAGCAGGAAGAACAAATACAAGCACCGGCGACCCGGTTTCACTGGAACTGCCATTGTCCGCACCTTTAAGACCGCCGGGAAATCCGTGGAACCAAAGGATTCCATCCAATGCGGAATGGCAAATATAGGCATCTGTTCCTATTTCCACAACGGGCTTTCCTATAAAACGGAACTTGGTAGAACCGCCCTTTTACGTTAAATTTGCAAGCTTATACAAGAGGCAGACCGGATGTTCAGGGACATTGTTGGCAGAAAAGACTTGATTGAAAAACTCATTGCCGCCGCCAAGGTGGGAAGGATTCCCCATGCCCAATTGTTCTGGGGCCCTGCCGGGAGCCAGAAATTGCCCTTGGCCTTGGCTTACGCCCAATACATCAACTGCCACCACAGGCTTGAAGCCTCCGATGGACATGATTTGGGCGGATTGTCATCGGATGCCTGCGGGAAATGTCCTTCCTGTCTCAAATTCCAACAGTTGGTCCATCCCGACCTCCACTTCATCTACCCCAACAACATCAATGGTGGTACGATAAAAAAAGATTCCCGCAGCCTCGATTACATCGGGCAATGGAGGGAACTCTACCAAGAGACACAAGGCGAATTCAGCTACCAGGAATGGTTGGAAAAAACAGGAATCGGCAGCAACCGCCAAGCTCTGATCAATATCCGGGATTGCTTCCAGATTCTCCAATGCCTGAGCCTGAAATCTTCCGAAGCCGACTACCGGGTGATTGTCATCTGGCTGATAGAGAAACTGCACACGCCTATTGCCTCCACCCTTCTGAAGACCTTGGAAGAACCGGAACCTCAAACGGTCTTCCTCCTCATTTCCGAAAACACGGACGCCATACTGCCGACCATCCTGAGCCGCCTGCAATTGGTCAAAGTGCCCAAGGTGGAAGAAGCGGCCATGGAAAAATTCCTGCTGGATTCTGGCTGTCCCGGCGAAGAAGTCCGGCTCTTGGCCCAAAGGAGCCACGGGAATTTGGTGGAGGCCCGGATGCTTCTGGAAAACAACGCGACGAGGTTGACGTTCCACGAAAGTTTCGCTGATTGGATGAGGATTTGCTTCAAGGCAGACATCCCTGCCATCCAGGCTTTTGCGGAACGCATGGGCAGCTTGGGGAGGGAAAGCCTGAAATTTTTCCTTGAAATTTGCCTGGAAGAAATCCAAGGATGCCTGTTGACGGGGAACCACTGCACCCGGTGGCTCAACGCCAGAAACCAGGAACAAACCTTCTGGAACAACTTTTCCAAATACGTTTCCAACCGGAACGTCCAACGATATTACAAATTGTTTGATGAAGCCATCTACCTGACATCCAGGAATGCGCATGTCCCTACCTTGCTGACGGACATAAGCTTGGAACTGTGCCGGATCTTGGCATCGGCCAAAAAAGACCTGGCATCCCAAACCACACGCTGAGCGGCCTCCGCCTTGCCGAACGGAACTGTCAGGAATATGATTTCCAAAGACTTGACTAAATGAGCACAAACATTATCGACCCCCATATGGAAAACAAGGATGCCGAAACTTCCCCTGCGCTGAAAAAGACGGGAAAAACGGAAGACGGGGAACAGACAGGTATCCGCCCCAAAACCGCAATCCGGAAAGAACAGGAGTTTGAGGAAGAACCACCCCGTTGTCCGGACATACCCGACGTGGAAGATTTCGACGAAGATGAAATCTTCTGCCGCATGGCCACGGATGAAAACATTTTCAACAGCCGGGGACTTTCCCATGCACCCAAAAAAGACGAAAGTAGCCAATGCCGCTACCGTCAAATGGGACGTTGCGCCCAAATGCATAGTTACGAATGGACGAAACTTTTCCCCTCCATGAGCAAGGGAAACGATTTTCCCATCGTGCAAGTCCGTTTCAAGAATACCCACAAGGACTTTTTCAGGATTCCTGAAAACGAAAACCCTGAAAATTTCCAGACAGGGGACATCGTGACCGTGGAAAGTACCAACGGACACGACACCGGGATTATCTGCCTTCGTGGCGAATTGGTCCGTCTCCAACTCAAAAAGAAAGGACTCAAGCCAGACAGTCCCAGCATCCGCAAGATTTACCGCAAGGCCCGACCCAATGATATCGACAAATGGATTGAAACCATCCAAGCCGAAAAAGAAATGCAAAGAAGGGCCCGTATCATCGCGGCACAACTGGGGCTGAGTATGAAAATCAACAATGTGGAAATCCAAGGGGACTTCACCAAAGCGATTTTCTATTACACGGCCGATGACCGGGTGGATTTCAGGCAGCTTATCAAGCTTTACGCGGAAGAATTCAAGCTCCGGATCGAGATGCGCCAAATCGGGGCCAGGCAAGAATCGGGAATCCTGGGAGGTGTCGGTTCCTGCGGCAGGGAGCTTTGCTGCGTGACCTTCCTGCATAATTTCACTTCGGTTGGGACCCATACCGCCCGGATCCAACAGGTTTCGCTCAATCCCCAGAAACTGGCCGGGCAATGCAGCAAACTGAAATGCTGCCTCAATTTCGAATACGAGGTGTACGTGGATGCCCTCAAAAACATGCCGGATAGCAAAACCATCCTGCTGACAGAACAAGGGGAGGCCCACTGTCTCAAGATGGACCCCTTGAAAAGGACCATGACCTTCGCCTATCGAGACAATCCGGGAGGACAGACGGAACTGCCTGCCGACAAGGTTTTCGAAATCATCGAAAGGAACAAAGCAGGGGAAAAAATATCCGGTTTGGGCGAGTTTGCCAAGGTTCCCGCTGCTCCCGTGGAACCCGTTCCTGAGTTCCAACAAGTGGTGGGTCAAGACGAACTGACCCGTTTCGACAAGCCCAAGAACAAGAAACAAGGGAAAGAAGGGGAACGCGGCAATAAAAAGAAAAACACGGGGCCGGCACGCAAAACCCCATCCCGGCAACCCGAAGTGAAAAACGGGGACAAGCCGCAAGCCCAGAACCCGGTAAAACCGGAAGGGAACCGGAAGCCCAACCGCCCCGAACGGAACGAACGCGTAAACCAAGGCCCGAACGGGACACCCCGTCCCGAACGGAACGACAAAAACCGGCGGGCGCCTCGTCCCATCCAAAAACCCATCTTGAAAGACCAACGGAATGAAGGAAACAACGCGAGCGGCAATGGTGAATAGGACAATCCTGCTCGGATCATGCATCTTTTTCACTTTCTTTTTCAGCTCCTGCAGGGAAAGAACCGTCCTGAATGGAAGCCGGACTCTCCCTGCCGGAGGATGGGCTTACACCGAACCCGTCTTCTTTGAGACTTGCATCACGGATACCCTTTCTCCTTACGATTTCACGTTCAGCCTAAAACATAGCGAACACTACCCCTGGAGCAATGCCTTTTTCTTGATAACGACCGTTTTTCCAGACATGGAAACCAGCATCGACACCTTGGAATGCATCCTGGCCACACGCGAAGGTTATTGGCTCGGACGTAAAACAGGCAAGACTTATAGCATGGGCTTCTTGTACAAAGCCCGCCTGCGGTTCCCTCAAACAGGTAACTACCGCTTCGAAATCCGGCATGCCATGCGGGACGACACCCTGCACGGCATCCTTTCCACTGGAATGAAAATAAAAAAGGCAAAATAAAGCCTCCAAGGCAAGCCCCGGAACCACACCACCCGCAAACATCACCCTTATGCCCAACAAAAGAATGCAAAACACCATCCAAAGGAAAACACAACAAAACCTTCCCCGAAAAACGGATTCCCAGGGAAAACGGAAAAAATACAGGAGAATCCTTTGGGGAATTGCCGGGTCCATCGCGGGCTTGGTCGCCTTGTTGTTCATCTTCATAGCCACAGGGGTTTTCGGTTTCATGCCCACTTTCGAGCAACTGGAGAATCCGGAAAGTGCCTTGGCATCGGAAATCATATCGGCAGACCAGCAAATCATCGGGACATATTATGTGGAGAACCGGAGCAATGTGGAATACAGCGATTTGTCTCCCTACCTGGTGCAAGCCTTGATTGCCACCGAGGACAGCCGTTTCTATAACCACAGCGGTATAGACCTGCGTTCCTTGGGTCGGGTTTTATGGAAAACCATATTGCAAGGGGACCGGAGTGCCGGGGGGGGGAGTACCATCAGCCAGCAGTTAGCCAAGAACCTTTTTCCTCGAAAAGACCTCAGCACATTGGGACTGGCTATCCGGAAATTCAAGGAGTGGGTCATTGCGGTCAAATTGGAAAGGAACTATTCCAAAAGTGAAATCCTGGCCATGTATTTCAATACGGTGGACTTCGGAAACAACGCTTACGGTATCAAGACCGCTGCCCAGACCTACTTCGGGAAGAGCCCGGCGGAATTGGAAATCGACGAAGCGGCTATCTTGGTGGGCATGTTGAAAGCCACGACGTATTACAACCCGGTCCGCAATCCGGAAAACGCCAAGCAAAGACGGAACGTAGTCTTAGGCCAGATGCTCAAAAACGGGTACATAGACCAGGCCCGATACGATGAAGTATGTGCGAAACCGATTGACATGACACACTTTGTCCGCCAGAACCATGACGAAGGCATTGCGACCCATTTCAGGGAATACCTGCGCCAATGGATGAACGAATGGTGCAAAACCCACACCAAGGCCGATGGTTCGAACTACGACTTGTACCGGGACGGGCTCAAGATTTACACCACCCTCAACACCCGCATGCAGAAACATGCGGAAGATGCCGTGGCCGAATGGATCGGTGGAACCTTGCAAAAAGATTTCCAAAACGAGGTGCGTGGGAAAAACGCCCCGTTCTCGGATATCAGCCAAGCCGAAGTGGACAAGTTCATGGAGCAGGCCATGCGGAATTCCGATCGTTACCGTGCCATGAAAAATGCCGGTGTTTCGGAAAAAGAAATCCTGGAAGCATTCCACAAGAAAGTGAAAATGAAAGTCTTTTGTTGGGAAGGTGGGGAAAAGGACACCGTCATGACCCCTTGGGATTCGCTGTGGTACCACAAATGGTTCCTGCATTGCGGCATGATGTCGATTGAACCCCAGACCGGTTATGTCCGGGCTTACGTGGGCGATATAAACTACAAGTATTTCAAATATGACAACGTCAGCCAAGGCAGGAGGCAGGTAGGCTCCACCTTCAAGCCCTTTGTCTATACCTTGGCCATGCAGGACGGGGGATTCCTGCCTTGTACACAGGTCCCGAACGTCCCGGTCTGCATCCCGTTGCCCGACGGGACGGAATGGTGCCCTTCAAACTCTTCCAGAGCCAAGGAAGGGGAAATGGTAAGCCTGCGTTGGGCCTTGGCCAATTCCATCAACTGGGTCACGGCTTATTTGATGAAGCAATTCCCGCCCGAAGCCGTCATTGCCTTGACCCGGCGCATGGGCGTGACCGCCCCGATGGAACCTGTACCTTCCATCTGCCTGGGTTCCATGGATATATCGGTAAAGGAAATGACTAGTGCGATGGCCACCTACGCCAACCAAGGTATCCATATCGAACCGGTCTTCGTCACCCGGATTGAGGACAAGAACGGCGTAATCCTGGATGAGTTCACTCCCCAGCAGGAGGAAGCCATGAGTGCACGGACCGCCTATCTGATGCTCGATTTGATGAAGGGTGTGGTGGATGAAGGCAGCGGACGGCGCGTGCGTTGGAAATATGGCTTGAAGATGCCGGTAGCCGGAAAAACCGGTACGACCCAGAACCACTCCGATGCCTGGTTCATGGGCATAACACCGACCCTCGCCACGGGGGTATGGGTCGGAGGCGAACTCCGTTCCATCCACTTCCGCAGCATGCGCTTAGGCCAAGGGGCCAACGCCGCCCTGCCGGTCTGGGCCATCTACATGCGAAACATCGTACAGGATTCAGCCGTGCTGCATTTCCCACAAGAGGATTTTGAACGTCCGGAAGAACTGAAAAACGTGGATTTGGACTGCAACGGCATGGAGCAGAGCCCGAACTTGTCGACCCCGATGCAGATGGAGGGACCGAGTCATCATGATTTGAACGACCTCATGTAAACTAATGTAAAGCGGCGTGTCATAACGGGCAATCTGGCTTCATCGAAGACTGGCTGCACCTCGACAGAGCTCAAACAAGTTTGGCTCTGCGATCGGTTTGCACTGTTTTTCGAGTCTCGAACTCAGTCACGAACCGCAGTGCAAGCCGAAGGCAGAAGACAAATTTATTTGGAATCGGCTGAGGCGAAGCCTGCACTCGCTGCGAAGCAGCAACTTACGAGTTTTTAACTCTACACAAAAGGAATAAGAAGCAGTTTAAAATTTCTTGCAATCCTGAAAAGAATGGATTTTCAGGGACCGGTTTCAGGATTTTGTTTGCCCATCGGGGGCTATTTCGGCTCTGGCTTGCGTTTTTCACGTCCTATAGCTGAGCTATCCTCCTTTGAAAAACGCCGCGCCATCCCTCCAAATCCCCTCCCGATGGCCTAAACAAATCAATTTAAACAGCTTCTAAAAATTATTCCGTGATGTACAAACGCTTCACCCTTCCCGACACCGAAGTCAGGATTTCGTAAGGAATCGTGCCTAAGACATCGGCCATGAGGCCGACAGGATTCTGGGACCCGAAGACCTCCACCTCGTCCCCTTCTTCGGCCGGGATACCGGTCAAATCTATCATGCACATATCCATGCAAATGCTTCCGATGATAGGAGCTTTCTCCCCTTTCACCCATACACTATAACGGCCGTTGCCCAAATGGCGGTTCAAACCATCGGCATAACCGATGCCGATAACGCCCACACGGGTTTCCCTGGAAGCGATGAAACGCCGCCCGTACCCTACGGCATCCCCCGCTGGAATGGTCCGGATTTGGGAGATGACCGTCTTGAGACTGCTGACCGTTTCCAAACGGGACTGCATTTCCGCATCGGTTCCCACCCCGTACAAACCAATACCCAAACGTACCATTTCAAACTGGTACTGAGGGAAACGGACGATTCCCGCCGTATTGAGGCAATGCCGCAATACCGAAGGGAAACGCTGGCGGAAAACCTGGCTCATCCGGACGTAAGCATCCAACTGGGCCTGCGTATAAGCATCCATTTCGGGCATGTCGGCGGTTGCCAGATGGGTATAGACCGAGCGGACCTCAAGGCGGGGGTTGGCCGCCAGACGCTCCAACAAAGCTCCCAAATCCTTCTGTTCAAACCCCATGCGGTGCATCCCCGTGTCCAAGCCCACATGGATTCCGACCCTTTCCTCTTGTTTTTGGAATGCAGCGGAGGGCAAAGTGGAAAGATAGGCTTCGAGCGTATCCAACATCCGGAAATTGTAAATAGCCGGTTCCACCCGGTAACGCACCACGGTTTCCATTCCTTCGGCCTCCGGGTTCATGCACATGACGGGAATCCGGATTCCATTGTTGCGCAAAGCCACCGCTTCATCGGCATAAGCCACGGTGACATAATCCACATGATTGAACTCCAAGATATCGGCAATTTCATGGCTCCCACTCCCGTAAGAAAAGGCCTTACCCATGACCATCAACTTGGTTTCCGGCGCCAACAAGGAACGGAAATAATTCAGGTTGTGGACCAAAGCGCTCAGGTTCACTTCCATGACCGTTTCATGGACCCGACGTTGCAGCAAAGCATCGATACGTTCGAAGGCAAAGACCCGCGCTCCTTTGAGCAAGACCGCCTTGCCGGAAAACTCTTCCGGCTTGAAAGAGGCCAAAAGGTTTTCCGTATCCGGGTAAAAACGGGCTTGGAAGTTTTCAAAATACCGACGTTGCCGTATCAAAGCCGGCCCCACGGCCAGTACTTCCTGGACACCTTTCTGTTCCAGAACCATGGAAACATCCGCATACAGCTTTTCTTCCGGAAGACCACTTTGCAGAATGTCCGAGAGAATCACACAAACCGGTTTCTTCCGGTTGTGGTTGCATAAAAAATCGAGCGCAAGGCAAAAGGAATTGAAATCGGAACTATAGGCATCGTTGAGCAACAGGCTCTGCCCCACCCCTTCTTTCATTTCCATCCGCATCTTGACCGGAGGCAATTGCTTGAAACGGGTATTGATTTCCATATCGGCATAACCGGCATCCAACAGGAAAAGCCAGCAATGCACCGCATCCTCGCACGAAGCCGGGTCGGAAAAAGGAATATGGAGTTCGTGGTATCGTCCCCGGAAGCTTGCCTTCAAACAGCGTCCTTCCGCTTCTATTTTGTCTTCAAAAATTTGCAAGGTTTCCGGAACGGGGGTGAATGGAGAGGGGAAAGCCATCCCGGATGAAGTTACGGATGAAGTCTTGGAAAACGACCAAGACAGGAGTTTCTTGGAATGAAGACCCGGGTCGCAAGCGATTGCCGAACTTATTTCCGGATCATCTGCCCTGAAAATCAATTTCTCCACCGAGGCGAACAAACGAAGTTTTTCGCGAAGTTTCTGCCCCGGTTCCGAAAAAAAAGCATCGTGTGCCGAACCGATATTGGTCAAGATACCTACGGTCGGCCGCATAATCCGCTGCAAGCGGGCCATCTCCCCCGGACGGGAAATCCCGGCTTCGAACACGGCCACATCGTGCCAGGTATCCATTTGCAAAACCGAAAGGGGAACGCCGATTTGGGAATTGTAACTTTGAGGACTGCGGACCACCTTGTGGTCAAAGCCTAAAAGGAAAGAAAGCCATTCCTTTACCACGGTTTTCCCGTTACTCCCCGTAATACCGGCTACAGGAATCGAAAAACGGGCCCGATGCCAAGCCGCCCAATCCTGCAAAGCCTGCAAGGTATCCTCCACCTCGATGAAACAGGCATCGCGCATTCCTTGGAACTCCGGCAGCATGCGGCTCACCAAAAAGGAACGGACTCCGGCTTCATACATCGCCCCCACATAGGAATGCCCGTCGTTCTTCCGGCCCACAAAAGCCACGAACAAGGCCCCATGGACAGTTTCATAATTCCGGCTATCCGTGATAATCTGGTTGATAATGACATCTTTCACCGACTCCACAACGTGGAAACGTCCCCTCGTGGCAACCGCCACCGAGGATAATGCCACAGGTGCTATTTGCATTTTTTCCTATTTTTTCCACCAGCAGGACAGGAATCACATCAGGCTTCTTCCTTGCCTGTAGCCAATATCCTGTCGGTCGAATCGTCCTCCTTCTCCCTGCGTCCGGAACGCGGGGAATCATACCCCAAAGGATTTTCCGCCAACAAACGGTTTTGCTGACGGGCCGCATCGATGTCCATGGCCAAGCAAACGGCCCGGAAAAGCCCCCGGAAAGCGGTATCCAAATTACCGTTCGCCGCCATCGGTTCGATATGCACCACCGGCAAGGAAGCCGTGAAATAGCACATATCCTCCAACGGCCGTCCCTCGATGCACATTTCCATCTGTTCCTTGTACATGCACAAGACTGCGTCGAATGCCTGGACATCCTGGCTGGCAAAGAAGGCCCGGGCAGGGAAAGGCCCGAACACAGGCATTCCGCTCTCGAACAAGGAATGTACCACCGGTATGATCCGCTGGGTACCCGGCAAGGTAATCCGGTCCGACTGCAAATCCTTGTTCATGCCCAAGACGGCAATCCTCGGCGTGGTAATCGAAAAATCCATTTGCAAAGTCCGGTACAGGTCGCGTATGCGCTGCTCTATCCGTTGGTTCGACAGATAAGCCTCGGAGTCTTCCCTCCTTACCGTGGTCAAGAAGCTCAACCGCAAGGAACCGCACAACAACATCCTGAACGGGTTATCCGGAAATACCGAAGCCACGGTCACAGCCTGGTTTTTGAACTCGGGATGCACTTGCCGGACCGATGCTTCCGTAACAGGAAGGGACACCAAGGCCCGCAGGTTCCCGTTCTTCAAATCCCCCACCACCTCTTGCAAAATAACGTAAATATCCCGCTCCGGGGCATCTTCCTGCATCTCTGGTTCCAAAACCTGGAAGCGTTTCCCCTTTATTTCCTGGATGTTCCGCTGGACAAGCGGCCCATGGTCGTTCAGCCCCATCCGCCGGGCCGCTTCCACTACTTTCTTGGCCGAACCGTAGACAAACGGCAAAGCGGAAGTCTCGTACGTGGCCGTATCGGCAAACAGCCGAGCCAAGACTTCGTAATCAAAATCACCGCCATCACCCGGGGTGAGGCCTATCCGCAAACGTTCTTCCTTTTCCACCCGCCGGGGCTGTCCCGGCAAGCGGCTGTCGGCACGCGTTCCCGTCTTATTTACTTCTTTTTCCATAATCTTATTCTTTGGCCTTAGTTCCGGTCCTGCCCTTGAAGGTTTCTTTGCCAATATCCTTGGATGCGCAGAACGTTTGCAAGAAAGCCACCATCAAGCGGATTCCGAAAGCCGTGGCCCCCGGTCCCCGGTAGGCATCTTTTTTGTGCAAGAATTCCACACCGGCCACATCCAAATGCAGGAAAGGCACGTCACCGGCAAAATAACGCACGAACTTGGCCGCCGTCACCATTCCTGCCGGACCGTTCCCGCAATTTTTGAGTTCCGCCACATCCGACTCCAATTCCTTCTCGTATTCTTTCCACATCGGGAAAAAGCAAAGCCGTTCATGTACCCTCTCTCCGGCTTCCAACAAAGCCGGGACGAGAGCATCGGCCCCTTCCTGCATGGCCGCGATACCTTGGCTTCCTAAAGCCCGCGAAGCCGCCCCGGTCAAAGTAGCCATCGACACAATCAGCTCCGGTTTGAGGTTCTTGGCCGCGTATGCCACCGCATCGGCCAAAAGTAAACGACCTTCGGCATCCGTATTGGTGATTTCCACCGTTGTCCCGTCGTACATCCGGATTACATCCCCGCAAACCAAAGCATTCCCGTTGAGACGGTTGTCGGTTGCCGGAAGCAGGGCCACCACATGGAGCGGCAAACCGAGCAAGGCCACCGAACGGATGATTCCCATAGCCAAGGCAGCCCCGGCCATATCGGTCTTCATGTCATCCATATAACTGCCGGTCTTGATGTTCATGCCTCCGGCATCGAACACCACGCCCTTGCCCACCAAGACAATGGGGTTCTTGTTGACCGCCTTGGCGGGCTTGTATCTCATCTCCGTGAACGAAGCCTTGTCGACACTACCTTGGTTCACGCCCAAAAGGCCTCCCATGCCAGCTTTTTCAATCTTGGAAAACGGCCAAACCTCCACCTTGATACCCGAATCCTCCGCGCCTTTCTTGGCCCATTCGCCCAACTGCCCCGCATTCAGGCCCGAAAAAGGCATGTCTATCATGTATTTCGCCCGGTTCACTTCGCGACAAAGCCCTTTCAAGCGCTCCAAAGACTTTCCTTCCAAAACATCCGATTCCAACCGGAAAGAAAATTCCGGTTTCTTCTCTTTCTTGAAAGGGTCGAAAGAATAGGAACCCAAGTACAAGGCCTCCAGAAACGCCCCCACTTCGGTCTCCGACCTCCAGGAATGGTCCACGATCTTGGCTCGACAAAGATTCTCGTCTTTCATCTTGTCCAAGACCCGCGAAGCGGTTATCCGGATTTTCTCCAAAGTCTCACCCGTTCCCGTCCCGTTCCCGTCCTGCGGGAAGAGTACCAGGAACACGGGTTCAGGCACCGGGACGAAGCAAAAATCCTTGCCTGCCCCCGCCTGTTCCTTCAGATAAGCCAACTCGTTTTCATCCAAAATGGAAACCCGTTCCAGCAAATCGCGCCGGAACAGGATGATGCTTGCTTCTTTTGCTTTCATGTTCTCGATTTTTTACGGACAAGGAATCTGCAAGTTTTCCAAGGAAAAATGCCGGATTTCCCCGCAATGGCTTCTACTCGTCCGCCATTTCAACAGCTTTGGCCATGCGGCTGGCCGTGTTCCCGTGATGCAACTGGAAATTGGGACAATCTTCATGCCGCCCGGTCGACGAGCAATTCCCGCAAGCCTGGCCTTCTCCCAATTCGTGCATCGCGCAACGATGCGAGAATTCCCCATTCTTCTTCAACAGCATCTTGATGCCCAAACCTAACATGCACAGGGCCAAAAGCCCGAATGTCAACAACAACAATATCCACATGTTCCACATGATTCGTGCGCTTGCGCGCTCCTTTCTCCACTATTCCTCTACAGGTTCCACAGGCGGGGTTCCACCGTCGTCCTTATGTTTCAAGGCTTCGCGCACCTTCGCTTCCAATTCCTCGCTCAATTCCGGGTTGTCCATAAGGAGCTGCTTGACTGCATCCCGGCCTTGTCCCAACTTGGTATCGTTATAACTAAACCAGGAACCGCTCTTCTTTATCAAGCCCAAATCCACACCCAAATCGATGATTTCACCAATCTTGGAAATCCCTTGCCCGTAAAGCAAGTCGAACTCGGCTTGGCGGAAAGGAGGAGAAACCTTGTTCTTGACCACCTTGACCTTGACCCGGTTCCCAATCACGTTGTCCCCGTCCTTGATAGCCGAAATCCGGCGGATGTCGATACGGACCGAGGCATAGAATTTGAGGGCGTTCCCTCCGGTAGTCGTTTCAGGATTACCGAACATGACCCCGATTTTTTCACGCAACTGGTTGATGAAGATGCAGCAGCAACCTGTCTTGCTGATGGTTGAAGTCAGTTTCCGCAACGCCTGGGACATCAAGCGGGCATGAAGCCCGACCTTGGAGTCCCCCATTTCCCCTTCGATTTCGCTCCGGGGCGTCAAGGCGGCCACCGAGTCGATGACGATGATATCGATGGCACCGGAACGAATCAAGTTATCGGCGATTTCCAAAGCTTGCTCCCCATTGTCGGGCTGTGCCACCAGCAAATCGTTGGTATTGACTCCTAATTTTTGGGCATAAGCCGGGTCGAAAGCATGCTCGGCATCGATGAAAGCCGCTATGCCGCCCTTTTTCTGGGATTCGGCGATGGCATGTATCGCCAAAGTGGTCTTACCGGAAGATTCCGGACCGTAAATTTCCACAATCCTCCCTTTAGGGAAACCACCCACACCCAAGGCGTTGTCCACGCCGATGGAACCGGTCGAAATGACTTCTATGTTTTCGATGGCCGCATTGTCACCCAACTTCATGACCGCACCCTTTCCATAGGACTTCTCGATTTTGTCGAGTGTCAACTGCAAGGCTTTCAACTTCTCGTTGGCCACGGAAGGTTTTCCTTCCTCTTTCTCGTCTTTCTTTGCCATGTTTTTCCTTTCTTTTCTTCATTCCCGGATGGCAGGGAAGGCGATAAACTTCATCGCCCGGCCCCGGACCAAACCGGCACCAAAGGTACATCAACTATCTCTTAACTTTGCTTAAAGTTTCCTAAAGTTTCTTAATTGACGGGAGCCAAGCCGTCTGGCGGAGCAAACCGGCACTCAAAAGTCCAAAGCTTCGTTGAGGAAGAGGTTGAAAGCGGAAGCAGCCTCAAGCCCTTTCAGGACATTTTCCGCAAAACCAAAGGATTCCACTTCCTCGTCCGCAACAGGCCTCTCCAAGAAATAATAGCGGTATTTCAACAAATCGATATCCGGGAAATCCTTGTCATACCCCTTGGGAGGAATCTTCATCTTTGCCGACTCTTCCATTTTCCCTCCGTAGAATTCCATCACGGCCGGAGATTGCAAGATGAACCGCAAACGCCCCGACTGGAAATAAATCCCGTCCCGGACTTTTTTAAGCTTGACAGGATCCAAGCCGTACACCCCAGCCCCGTACATGCTCTGGCCCGGCTGGATATGGATATAATAGCCCGAACACATGCCATGGCGGCCTTGACGGGAAATACCGATGCCCATGTAATCCTTGTAGGGCCGTTTGTCGGGAGAGAAACGGATGTCGCGGTAAATCCGGTACAAGCATTTCCTTGGATCCACCAAAGCCAGTTCCTTGTCGAATTCCCGCATCCGGGGAACCAGCCAGCCGATGAAGCTTTCCACTTTTTCCTTGTTCTCCTGGTACAGCTCCTTATGCGCGTTGAACCAGTCCCGGTCGTTGTTGGCCGCCAACAGGCGCAAAAAGTCCAGCACGCCCCGCAAAGACGGCGAAGTCAAGCCGGAACCGGATTCTTTTTCCTCTGTTTCCATTTTCTTTATCATGAAATATTCCCTCTTTTTTACGCACGGACCGCGAATGTCCCGCAAAATCCCGTCATGTCCCCATCGTGGATGGACCAAAACCTCACGGAATCAAACAAGCAGCTTACGGACGATATTGATGCCGTCCCGGACCGGTATCAAGACATTCTCCACACCCTCATCCTCCCCGACCATCCGGTTCAGGACCCGGACCGCCTCCGTATCCTTGTCCTTGCTATGCCCGTCCCACACCTTGCCGTTCCACAACACATTGTCTATCAACAACCAGCCTCCCGGTTTCAGCAAACGCTTCAGCAAAGGGTAGTAACGCGGGTAATTGGCTTTGTCCGCATCAAGGAAAATCAAATCGAAAGCTTCCGCCGGCAAATCCGGCAAGAGGTCCAAGGCTTCGCCGAGACGCAGCTCCACTTGCTCTTCCAAGCCTGCCGCTTTTATGTAATGCCGGATCCTCTCCTCCAGTTCCGGATTGTGTTCCAGGGTCAACAAACGCCCTCCCGGCCTTAATCCCTTGGCCAGGCAAATGGCCGAATAACCGGTATAGGTACCTATCTCCAGAATCCGGGATGGTGAAATCATGCGGCTCAAAAACTCCAGAAGTTTTCCTTGATAAGCTCCCGACAACATGCGGGGACAAAGAACGTTGACGTGGGTGTCCCGGTCCAAGGCCTCCAACAAGGGTTCCACCGGGGAAGTGGAAGCCTCGACATAGGCCTCCAACGCGGGATCCAAGAGCGAAAAATCCTCATTCATGGTACCCGCTCCTAATACTCCGGATTCATCAAGGCCAGACCGCCCATGCTCGTTTCCTTGTAAAGGCTGGGTAAATCGTGTCCCGTCTGCCGCATCACGGCCACCACTTCGTCGAAGCTGACCCTGTGCCGCCCATCGGACAAAGAGGCGTAGATATTGGCATCGAAAGCCCGCACCGACGCAAACGCACAACGTTCGATGCAAGGAATCTGCACCAAGCCGCACATGGGGTCGCAGGTAAGGCCCAAATGGTGTTCCAAACCTATTTCCGCCGCGTATTCAATCTGGTATGTCGTTCCTCCGAAAATCTGGTTGGTCGCCGCACTGGCCATGGAACAGGCCACGCCGATTTCGCCTTGGCATCCCACCTCGGCCCCGGAAATGGAAGCGTTGGTCTTGACGATGTTGGCAACCAAACCCGCCGTGGCCAAGCCCCGCACAATCCGCTCTTCCGGAATCCCGTAACTTTTCATGCAATGGTACATGACCGCCGGCAAAACCGCCGCAGAACCGCAAGTGGGCGCGGTCACAATCTTGCCTCCGGCGGCGTTCTCCTCCGCCACCGCCAGGGCATAACTGAAAATATATCCCCGGTTGCGCAAAGGTTTGTCGTAACCCTGCGACTTGATATGGTACTGGGCCGCCTTCCGTTGCAAATGCAAGCCCCCGGGCAACATCCCCTCGTTGGCCAAACCGTTTTGCACGCTCTCCTTCATCTTCTCCCAAACCTCGCGCAAATACTCCACGTAGCCCGGCTTTTCGTGCAAATCCACATATTCCCAAAGGGTCCGCCCGTTCTTGCGGCACCATTTCAGGATGTCGGCCATGGTTTCCAACTCGTAGATTTCCTCGTTGGAATAAGGACTCCCTTCTTCCAGGAAAATTTCGCGGGAACCTTTTTCGCGGATATCTCCACCGCCCACGCTGAAAACCGTCCACTCGCCCAGTTCCTTGTTTTCGGCATCAAAAGCCTGGAATATCATGCCATTGGGATGCTCCGGCAAAAAAATACCCGGATACTCAGCTATGGACAAGCGGTCCTCCCCCATCTCGTGCAACAAGGTTTCATTGGTAAGGTGCCCCTTGCCGGTAGCAGCCAAACTTCCGTAGAGGCTCACCGTGTACCGGGCTGCTTCAGGGTATTTCTTCTTGAACACGGACGCAGCCCGCATGGGACCCATCGTATGGCTGCTGGATGGACCATTGCCCATCTTGTATATCTGGCAAATACTTTTCATTCCGATTTTTTGGGGATGAACCAAATACCATGAAGGGACGACACCTCTTACGGGCATCCCTCCATGGCCTCGCCGATAACACCCTTTAAAATTGATTCTCAATACATTAAAGAACAATCAAGAGTATTTCGAGACAATTTGCGAAGATAATGCAAATCCGAATTTTTTGGTACAAGCGGAACAAAGGAGTTTCTGCCAATTTATCAACAAGACGGGAGTTTCAAAGCGCGCCAAGCCTGCGCAGCCAAGCCTCCAAGCCTTCCGTATCGTCTTCCACCACGCCCAAGCCTTCCAAATGACGGGCTTCAGGTGTCAAAGCTGCAATCTTGGCCAAAGTTTCATCGCGGTAAGTGGAAGCATAGGTACAAAAAGGGACCACCGTCTTGCCCGAAAAATCGTAGCTCTCAGCGAAGGTATTGATAATCAGAGGTGCGTATGCCACCAAACCGGACAACCGATGAACGCGGTATCATAATCCGCCATGTTGGCAACCCTCCCTTTGATGGCCGGGTGGGCATCCTTATCCCGTTCCTTCAAGGACACCCTCGTGCAGGGAATATGTTTCCTACAATTTCAAGCTCCAAACCATTTTTTCCACATCCTCCAGACTGGCGTTGAAAAAGCGTTGTTCCTTATTCAAGGCACGGATTTGCCGCATTTCATCCGGGCTTAATTCGAAATCGAAAATCCGGATGTTTTCCTTGATATAATCCGGGTTGGAAGCTCCCGGAATCACCGAAAAGCCTTCCTGGATATGCCAACGCAGGATAACCTGGGCCGGACTCTTGCCATGGGCCTCGGCTATCCGCTTGATGACCGGGTCCTTGAACAGGGCTCCTTGGCTGGCGGCGCCTCCCAGCGGAAACCAGCATTCCACCTGGATGCCATAAGCCTTGGCTTTTTCGCGCATTTCCAAACGTTGGGCATAAGGGTGACACTCCATCTGCAAGACAGCCGGTTTGATTGTGGAACTGTCCATGATGGTTTGGAACACCTCATCATTGGCATCGAAATTGCTGATTCCCAAAGTCCTTACCTTGCCAGCCCGCACGGCTTTTTCCATATCTTTCCAAGCACCCACGAAATCGCCCACCGGCTGATGCACGTACAAGAGGTCTATATAGCCGGTCTGGAGGCGATCCAGCATCGAATCGATGGCTTTGATAGTCACACCTTCCCCGTACTCGGTAGGCCAAAGCTTGCTGGTAATCCAAATCTCCTCGCGGGGGATACCACTTTTCTTCACCGCACGCCCCAAAGCCCGTTCCGAATTATAGGCATGCGCCAAATCGAAATGCCGGTACCCGGCTTCCAAGGCCGTGAGGCAGGATTGTTCACAAATGTCCTCGGAGGGCTGCAAAAAAGACCCCAAGCCGAAACGAGGCATTTCCACCCCATTGTTCAATTTCACCAAGGGCACGCCTGCTGTCCCGGTCTTTTCTTGGGCGAACACGAAAGAGGTGAGCGCCAACAGCCCGGCCAATCCTTTCCATGCGGCCCGGCATAAAAAATCCAAAGTTTTCATCTTTTCAAGTTCTCTTTCCGTTCCTCCGGTTTCCATGACGAGAGTCCGAAGCGGATCCAAGCCCACAGGAATCGAGCTGGTGGAGGTCGTGGAAAATGTTTTGCAAAAATGTAATCTTCCTAAAAAAACGGGAATAGACATTTTACAGATTGATGAACCGGTTTCACTGCCGGCCCCGGTCCCGGATCGCACGATTCATGAAGCCACCGGAACCTACAGCCCCGGTATCGTAAAAAGAACCGTCCTTTCGCAGAATGCCGGAACGGAGGAAGTAATGGCGGTTTGCTCCAACGTGTAACTTTTATTATCTTCGAAAGCTGAACCATGGGGTTGCCCGACCCCATCCAAAACCAAGGAACATGAAAAGGAAACTTTGCTACATAATCACGCTCTGCATGATTCCCTGCCTTGCCTTGGCAGGCAAAGCTACAGCTATCTTGCCCGGAACCGATGCCGTTTCCCTTTCCCGATCCGAACCTACGTTCCCGGCCGCAATCCCGGTCCATGGACAAGCTGCCGTTTTCCCTTCAAAGCTTGGTGACAGTACAGCGGAACAAGGCTTCAACCCAAACAATCGGGTGAAAAAAGGAAAAAAAGAAAAAGCCACCCCTGTCGCGCTGCAACAAGTGGACCTTTCAGAAGCCGGACCGGTGCCTTCCACCAAAAGCCTTAGCCGGAGACCTAAAGCCCCCAAATCCAGGAAAGCGGATCAAGAAGACAAAACCTGGATTCCTGCCGTCCTGGATTCGATGACTTTCGCCATTGAGGTGGACCGGCTGTTCCTGCCCATGGCGGTCATCAACTTACGGCATACCTGGTTGCTGTTAATCCGGGACGGAATGGTAGAGGCCGCACTACCTTATTGGGGCCGGTACAGTGCGCCGAACCTGTCCATCGACCATCCGCTTGTCGTTGAAATCGAAGGAGTCGCCACCGACTACCGCATCGATCCCATGCGCAAGGGCTACGAAGTCAACTTCAAGGTGGCACAAGTAGGGGAAAACCTTGAAATCGAGCTTCGCATCAATAAGAACGGGTATGTGACGTTTTACCTGTACAGTTCCATGCGGAGCGATATCCTCTATTCGGGAGAAATCAAAATGGTACCTGACAAAAGCATACCTTTCCAGCAGATGAGCGACCAACTATGGTGAAACCGCTTGGGAACAACACTGCAAAAAGATAGTGCAAGCCAAACGCAGAGCCAAACGAAGTTTGTACTTTGCCGAGACGCAACAACCTATTTTCAAGGTGCTTAGATCCTCGAAATTTCCTCCCGATGGCCTAAACGAATAAATTTAAACAGCTTTCTAGAAGCTGTTTAAAATTTCTTACAATCCTGAAAAGGCTGAATTTTCAGGGACCGATTTCAGGATTTTGTTTGCCCATCGGGGGCTATTTCGGGTCTGGCTTGCCTTTTTCACGTCAGATAGCTCGGCTATCCTCCTTTGAAAAACGCCGCGCCATCCCTCCAAATCCCCTCCCGATGGCCTAAACAAATAAATTTAAACAGCTTCTTAAACTTTCTTAATTTTAAGTTTTGTTTGCTTAAAACGAGGGGGCGGCACAACGCCGCCCTTTACTTTTGTGCATGCAAAAAGAAGAGCTCGCCTTGTTTTTCCTGAAAGGCATTGGAATCCGGACGGCCAACGCCATTTTGGAACATTTCGGCTCGGCAACGAAGTTTTTCGAAGCCGGAACACAAAAGTGCCTCGATGCCGGGCTCAGGGAAAGCTTGGTCCAAGATTTGGAAAAACGGAAGGAACAAGCCCTGGAAAGGGCGGAAATCGAAATGCAAAAAGCCATGCAAAACGGAATCCGGATTATCGGACGGGAAGACGAATCCTATCCGGCGGCTCTCCATTGCTGTTCCGATGCCCCCTTGGTCCTGTTCTGCCGGGGAGAACTTCCAACCCGGGACAGGAAAGGACTGGCCGTGGTCGGTACCCGGAAGGCCAGTACTTACGGGAAAAACCAAACCCGCCTGGCGGTAGAGGGCTTGAAAGCATGCCCGGCCTTCATTGTCAGCGGCTTGGCTATCGGCATAGACACCCAAGCCCACCAAAGCAGCATCGAAGCCGGACTTCCCACCATCGCGGTCCTTGCCCACGGCCTGGAAACCGTTTACCCGGAAGAAAACAGGTATCTGGCCGACAATATCCTGCAAAACGGAGGCGCGTTGGTTTCGGAAATGCCGCTCCACACCCGCATCACGGCGGGCCTCTTCCCCCGCCGCAACCGCATCATCGCCGGCATGGCAGAAGCCTGCCTGATCGCAGAAGCTTCCATGAAAGGCGGTGCCATGCACACAGCCTACGCCGCCGACTCCTACCAACGCGCCTTGTTTGCCGTGCCGGGCCGCAACGACAGTTATTATTACGAAGGATGCAATTACTTGATTAAAACCGGGAAAGCTCGTCTTTTCCAGCATGCGGAAGATATACGGGAGGAAATGGGATGGAAAAACCTCCGTCCTCAAACAATTTCCGCCCAGGAGCCCCTGACGGGCCGCAGCTGTGAAGAAAAAGAAATCGAAAACCGGATACTCGCCTTGCTGCGCTCCGAAAGCCCGGCCTCCGCGGAATACTTGCTGCAACAGCTCGATTTACCCTTGCCAGGACTACTCGCCTGCCTGCTCCGCATGGAACTGGCCGGACTTGTCCGGAGCTGCCCCGGCAACTATTACGAACCAGCATGAACGCTCCGGACAAAATTCCTATGAAATATCCGAGAAGAAAGCTTGAATTTCTTCAAGACGTACCTACTACCGTGCCAGGATTTCGGCCATCAGGTTGCGGCAACAAGCGGCCACCACGGCCAATGTGGCATCGGGCAACATGTAACAAGGTGTCGTGAAAACTTTGTGTTCCTTGTCATAGACCACTTCCGGACCGAACACATCCACCGGACAGGCCCCCATGGCCGTCAAGGCCTCGTTGGTAGCCTTGTCGTGGCCTACCGTCAATTTTACCCCGGGAATCAAACGCCCCAGAATCACAGGAGCTATGCACATGGCCCCCAAGGGTTTGCCTGCCGCCAATGTCTTCCTGACCGCCGCCTCCACATCGGCATCTACCTGCATGCCAGCCCCTTCCATGGCAAATGTGCTCAGGTTGGTAGCCGCCCCGAAACCACCGGGGAAAATCAAGCCATCGAAATCCGCCGGGTCGTAAGTTTTCAAATCCTCCACATTCCCCCGGGCGATACGGGCGGATTCGGTCAACACATTACGTTCCTCCCCGCTTTGTTGCTGCCCGCTCAAATGATTCATCACACGGGCTTGCTTCTTGTCCGGGGCGAACATCCGGTAGGTGCAACCGGCCTCCTCGATGGCCAAAAGTGTCATCATGGCTTCCCCTATTTCGCTGCCATCGTAGACCCCGCAGCCGGAAAGCACCACAGCAAATGTCTTTTTCATGATTCTCTGTATCTCCTATGTTGAAACAAACTAAGAAGCTGTTTAAAATTTCTTACAATCCTGAAAAGGCTGAATTTCCAGGGACCGGTTTCAGGATTTTGTTTGCCCATCGGGGGCTATTCCGGGTCTTGCTTGAGCGATGCTCGATGATAGCTGGGTCTTGGAGAAATCAAAGCATGCTTTGATTCCCCGCTCGACTTTCGTTATCGTTTGCCTTTTTCTCGTCCGATAGCTGGGCTACCCTCCTTTGAAAAACGCCGCGCCATCCCCTCCCCATGGCCTAAACAAATAAATTTAAACAGCTTCTAAAAAGGTGCATGAAACGCGCCTCCATGGGATATTTCCATGAAACGCGCCTCACGCACCTTGGCCAAGCACGACCGCTTATTTTTCATTATGGTCGGTCAGGAAACGTTCGGCCTCGATAGCCGCCATACAGCCCGTACCGGCAGAGGTAATTGCTTGACGATAATGCAAATCCTGCACATCGCCTGCAGCAAAGACACCTTCCACCGAAGTCTGGGTCGTACCCGGCTTGGTCTTGATATGGCCGGTTTCATGCAGCTCCAGCTGGCCTTTCACCAGAGAAGTATTGGGCGTATGGCCGATAGCCACGAAAAAGCCGGTAACATCGATTTTCTTTTCTTCACCGGTCTTGACATTCGTCAGGATAGCCCCGTTCACGCCGTCTTCATCCCCGACGATTTCCTTGGTCACATGGTTCCAAAGGATTTCAATCTTGGGATGGTTCAGGACACGATCCTGCATGGCCTTGGAGGCCCGTAATTGGTCGCGGCGCACAATCATGTACACCTTGCTGCACAATCCAGCCAGGTAGCAGGCTTCTTCGCATGCGGTATCCCCGCCGCCTACCACGGCCACATCCTGGTTCTTGTAGAAGAAACCGTCGCAGGTAGCGCAAGCCGAAACCCCTTGGCCGTTATATTTCTTTTCCGAATCCAAACCGAGCCAATTGGCCGAAGCCCCGGTGGCCACAATCACGGTGGAAGCTTCGATTTCCTTGCCGTCATCGGCTGTCACCTTGAACGGGCGTTTGGAGAAATCCACCTTCGCAATCATGCCCGGACGCACGTCCGTATTGAAACGCAGAGCCTGTTTGCGCAAATCCTGCATCAAAACCGGGCCCATCACGCCTTCAGGATAGCCGGGGAAGTTGTCCACTTCGGTGGTAATTGTCAATTGGCCACCCGGTTGCATTCCCTCGTACAACACAGGTTTCAAATCGGCACGGGCCGCATAAATGGCAGCCGTGAAACCGGCCGGGCCGGATCCGATGATAAGACACTTTACTTTTTCCATCGTTATGTTGTTTATCGTTATGGTTAAATCCTGCAAGCCAGGAAAAGAACAAGATACTCCTCCACATAGGCCGGCAAGGATACAAGCTACAAAAGAACACAAAATTTCCGACTTCCGGAGCATCCTTCCCCCCTCTTTTCCTCCCCATGTCCCCGGACAAGACGTCCACCCCCACCGGCAATCCTACCTAAGGCAAGCCTTATTGGAACATCAGTTTGCCCGAAACCGTATCGATATTGAATGAAACAAAACTTCCCACTATCAAATAGATACCGAACAACACCAACAAAACGCCCACCACCTTGTTGACCTTGCCCATCGTTTTGGCGTTGAGGAATTTCTTTATCCGGTTCGCGATAAAGGATTTGAACATGTCCATCGTGAAAACGGTCAAAAGGGTGACCATGAAAAACAGGATGACCCGGAAACGGACCACATCCCCGCTCTCGGTCGTATATTGGGCCGAAATAGTCCCCACCGAAACGAACCAGAAAATCCAAGTGGCCGGATTGGCCATATTGGTAAAGAACCCTTTGAAAAAATGCGTCCAATGAGAAGGGGTCGAAACCTCTTCCTGTTTTTCCAAAACTTCCTGGAAGGAGACTTTTTTCCGGAAAGTGTAAATCCCGATGAACACCAAGATGGCCCCGCCTATCAAGCCGATGATTTTGCTGGCTTCCGGGTCGGTAAACAAACGGGAAGCCCCCAAGAATGAGATGGCAACCAGAAGGGTGTCGCTCAAAAAGATACCAAATGCCAAGCGCACAGCCGCCTTGAAGCCTCGTTCAAGGCTGGTCTGCAACAAGGTGAAGAAAGCCGGCCCGAACATCATGCTCAGGGTCAAACCCGCCACAAATCCTTCTATGATAGTATGCCAAATCGAATACAAAGCTATGTTGCTTGAAGGTTCCCAGCACAAGGGCGCTGGCATTGCCGCTATCACGTTCCCGTTACGGAACTTGCCTTTGCCAAACCGGACACGGCAAATGTACAAAAAAACGGGGCGCAACGGACAAGGAGTCCCAACAAGCTTTATCCCAAATCGGTCATTAGACTCGCCGAGTGTGTTTCCTGTTTTTGAAGAGGGATGCTTTTGTGCATCTTGTTCGCTTCTGTCCGCATCTTGCTCCTCGCTACGCCTCGACGTAGCCCGCTACGCCTTCGGCTAGGCGAGAAGCATGCTGCATGACATAAGCGGACAATCTACCCAAAGTCTAATGACCGATTTGGGTTTATTGGAAGATACCCAACTCGCGGAACCAAGCTTCCACTCCGTCCGCATTACGAGGTGTCGGGATACCGGCATCGTCGTTTTGCGGCTCGCGGATATTACCCGGGTCGAGGTCTTCCGGCAAGGTTTCCGGAATAATTTTCCGTCCGTACCGGCCTTCACGATTCCAATCATTTGGGCAAGTTGGTCTTCCGTCATCCCGAGGTTCCGGCAGATTCCCATGTGCGAACGCAACATCGGTTCGACACTTTCCCCCAAAGCGGCAATGACCGACACAGTGGCCAGTTCCCGTTCCGCATAGGTCAACACATCGCGTTCGAAAAGGTCGGCAAACAGATGCTCCTTCAGGAATTTTTCAATGACAGGAGCGAACTCGGCATAGGCAGGTTCCGGGGCATCCCCCGGTACACCGGAAATTTCCGCCAATATATCACGCCCCCGCTCATAACGGCTCCGGCTGTCGTTGACCGGGCTGGCATCCCTGCCAACAACATCCTTTATCCCTTGCGCTTGCCTCTGGTCAAGCACGTCCATGAAGGTTTGCAGGGCACGAAGGCTCCGAGGAAAACCGCAATAGGCATAGGCATGAATCAACACTTCCCGTATCTCATTGATGGTCATTCCGTGGTCCAAGCCCTCCGCAAGGGCCGGTTTCAAGGCTTCCAAATCCCCTCTGCCGGTGCAGGAAGCAATCTTCACGATGGACTGCTGGCGCAGGTTCAAGCCCTTGTCCTGCGAGACGGCCCGGACCGCAAAAACTGCGGAGGCCATCATGCAAAGCAAAACTGTCATCCAAATCTTTCTCATGGCTTTATGGTTTAAAGTTTATCTCCAAAGAAACCCGCCAGTTTTTCCACTGCAAAATCCACATATCCAGACACATAGTAGGTTTGGATATGGGTCGCCCCGGGAATAAGGAACAGTTCCAAAACCAGCACGGTTTGAAAGCACAATGCAAAACTACCGAGGTTCCAAGGCCGAACCTCTATCCAAATTACAGATTGATATACAATATTTACCGATGACCACAGATTATCCAAAGACTTAACCCGGACACACGGATTGAAAGACTACCCACGTGTGAAACATTTCCTATATGGAAATACCAAAATCGTGTTTTTCCGTGGAAACAAAAAAGCCTCGGATTCTTCCGAGGCTTTGATTTTGAAGCTTTTCGCTTGTGGGAGCTGAGGGATTCGAACCCCCGACCCTCTGCTTGTAAGGCAGACGCTCTGAACCAACTGAGCTAAGCTCCCTTTCGCTTCCGAGGCTTCCGTTTTCGTTGGCCTCATTGACTTAAGAGGCTGCAAAGATACAACGGTTTTTGATATCTGCAAACATTTTTTCAAAAAATTTTACAAAATACTTTTAAAACAGTGATTATCATACACAAAAAAAATCAACCAAGACACAAGAAAACCGGCCCGACAAGCAGGAGCCGGAAGAGAACCCGGTTCCATGCCACCCGGTTCCTACCCAAAGTCCCGGGAATATCACGGATATCCAAAGTTTGGACGTGCCAAGGCTACCGGACCGTCCCTCCCCCAACGAAGTCGTATCGGATTTTATTTCAGAAGCTGTTTAAATTTATTTGTTTAGGCCATCGGGAGGGGATTTCGAGGGATGGCGCCGCGTTTTTCAAAGGAGGATAGCCCAGCTATCTGACGTGAAAAACGCAAGCAAGACCCGAAATAGTCCCCGATGGGCAAACAAAATCCTGAAACCGGTCCCTGAAAATTCAGTCTTTTCAGGATTGCAAGAAATTTTAAACAGCTTCTCAATACGACTTTGTCGCAGGTGCCCCAGTATGCCAGAACAACGGGCCACTCCGGGTTTCAAAAGAAGCCAAACTTTAGCGCAGCCTTGCCGCGCGCATCCCCAGCCTCCGGGATTGCAGAAATTCAAGCAGATTCTTAAATTTGCCCCTCCTTTGCGGCAGGAGGCCTATTTTCCCTCGATATTTTCCACGGGACACCTCGGCAAAGAGGGGACCCGGCAAAGGAGAAAAGAAGATGGAGACGGACAAGGAACCTACAAAAACTTCCATGCCATCTGTCCGGACGAATCCGGAAGGGTTCACTCGCTTCTTAACGGAGCAAGGCAAGCCGGGACTCCAAGCAAAGCCCCCACAGGCAAACAATCCCTCAAACCAACGGGAACGATGAGCGGAATTCAAGAAAAAAACGACGAGTTCTTCATGCGGGAAGCCTTGAAACAAGCCCGGATTGCTTACCAAGAGGATGAAGTCCCGGTCGGGGCCGTCATCGTCTGGCAGGACCGGATTTTAAGCCGCGCTTGCAACTACACCGAAAAGTTGAAGGACGCAACCGCCCATGCCGAAATGCAGGCCATCACAGCTGCATCCCAAGGGTTGGGTGGAAAATACCTGAACGATTGCACCTTGTATGTGACCTTGGAACCCTGCCCCATGTGCGCCGGAGCCTTGTACTGGGCGCAGATAGGCCGGATTGTCTATGGAGCCTCCGACCCCAAACGAGGCTACATGCGGATAGGCCCCGCCCTGTTGCATCCCAAGACCCAGGTGACAGAAGGTGTCTTGGCCGAAGAATGCGCCGCCCTCTTGAAAAAATTCTTTCAAGAAAAAAGGAAGTAACAAGCCGGTTCAGAACAAAGCACCCGACTGAAAAAGAGGGATTTCGAGGAACGGTCCAAGGCAAAACCAAATAAGGTAGAACGAGAAACAAGAGCACAACCCGGTTCCCAAAAACGGGACCGGTCCCCGGCTCCAAGGGAAAAAGGAACAAGAACAGGAAAGGAGAACGTATGGACAAACAACTGAACATCCACTACCAAGAGTTTGCCGACGAAAACGCGCTCCCGCTCCAAGACAGGGAATTGCTACGGCAAGCGGAAACCATGGCCTCCAAGGCCTATGCCCCCTACTCCCGATTCAAGGTAGGGGCAGCCGTGCGCCTGGCCAATGGCGTGGTCGTTTGTGGAAGCAACCAGGAAAACGCAGCCTACCCCTCCGGACTTTGCGCGGAGAGGGTCGCTGTCTTCTCCGCTGCCGCCAATTACCCCGACCAAGCCATCGAGGCATTGGCCATCACCACCCAGGCGGAAAAAGCAAGCGGGGACCCGGTAGCACCTTGCGGGGCCTGCCGCCAATCCATTTTGGAATACGAACATAAATTCCAGCAGCCCATCCGGGTGATTTTGCGAGGGAAAAACGGGACAATACTGGTCCTGGACAGCGTGCGGAGCCTCTTGCCCTTCCAGTTCAGCGCGGAAGACATGGGCCTATGAGCCCGGAACCGGATGGGCGAACGAACCGGGTTTGTAAACGAATCCGGATTGTGGACGAAGACGAAATGAAAATTTCAGGCAGGAACGTACAATGAAGACGGAAGAGGAAATCCGGGCCGATTTTTGGACCCAGAAAGTAAATTGGCTGAAAAACGTGCTCCGGTACGGGGCACCGGCCTTCGAGATAGACGAATTGCACGAAGCCCTGACAAAAGCAGGGTGGAACGGGAGCCAGGTAGTCCGCACCACCACCCGGAGCTTTTTCGGAACCCCCTGCCCCAGCCTGCAGATGAGCCTTTGCAAGGAAGGAGATGTAAACGTGATCCAAAATCCCGGCATCGGCACCATGGAACTGAGCATCCAGGACTGCAAGGAACCCGTTTCCCTGACTGGAGCCTCGGTAGATTCGGTAGTCTCGATGTTGCGGACCTATTGCAATCATTACGACCGCTACAAGGAAGCCCTGGATTCGATGCTGGATTTGTACGGGAACGCCGCGAAAGAAGAAGCCAAACGTCAGAAACTGAAGAAAATGGCCCTATCCGGCATCCACCTGATGCTCCCGGTCCTTTTCAAGGATAGCCCCTACCATCATTATCTGAAAGAGGGCGAAACCGAAGCCATCCTCTGCATCCGGCTCCATGCAGGTAAAACACTGGAAATCAAACTCCCTTATACAAGCTTCCAAACCATGTTCCCCAAGATCCACGCGACCTTGGATCACATGGAAAAAGCTTTGCAGTCCAGCCCCCTCCCGGTCAACATCTCGGACACCGACTATTGGAACGGGGAAGGTTTTTCCTTTGCAGGAAGTCCAAACAAATGAGATTAAAAAAGATGCATTCCACAAAAACACCCTAAAAAAAATTCATTTTTGAGCGATTCCAAGCCGGCATGGAAAAACCGGCAGTTTTTCAAAGCATAAAAGCCTAAAAACGTTTTTGATTCCCCCGTAGAAGACCCGGCTCATCCCAAACGAAGAAGAGAAACAAAACAAACAAGCACACCGACGCACAATGGCAGTCAGCATCAATACCAAAGAATTGGAGGAAATGCTCCAAATAGTACCTTACCAGCAAAATATCATGTTGGTTGGCCGTCACGGGATTGGAAAATCCCAAATCCTGGAACGCTATTTCCGGGCACAGGGGCAAAAAGTAGTTTCCCTGTTCTTAGGACAAATGAGCGACCCCGGCGACCTGATCGGCATCCCCCATAAAAACGAAGCAAGCGGGAAAACCGAGTTCATGCCTCCCTACTGGTTCCCCCTGGACGGAAAACCCATTGTCCTTTTCTTGGACGAATTGAACCGGGCCAGACCGGAAATCTTGCAGACCATCATGGACTTGGCCCTGAACAAGAAATTGGCAGGCCGCGCCTTGCCCGAGGGGAGCCGCATCATCTCGGCGGTCAACGAAGGAGACGAATACCAATTGACCGACCTCGACCCCGCCCTGGTGTCCCGCTTCAACGTCTACTACTTCCAACCCACCGTCGGGGAATGGATAGCCTGGGCCCAAAGGAAAGGCTTGGACAACCGGGTGGTAAGTTTCATCACGGAACACGAAGACTATTTGGACGGGGAAATGCTCCGGATCTTGGATCCGGGCTTGGAAAAATTACCCGACCGCCGGGCCTGGGAACGTGTCTCGGAAGTGATGGCTTGCAGCCCGGCCCCGACCGACACGACCAAGAAAATCGTGGCAGGAATCGTGGGGGCCAAAGCGGCAGCCCGTTTCTTTGAAAGCTTTTCGGAACAGCGGGTGGTCAGCGCCCAAGAGGTCCTGCGGGGGTTCGAAACGGTAAAAGAACAAGTTTCCCATTACCGGGTAGCCGAACTGGCGGTCCTGAACGAGAGCATCTTCCGCCATTTGGACCAGATGCCCGAAGCCGATTTTGAAGGCAAAGTGGCAGGGAACCTCTTCGCTTACGTGAGCTGGCTCGTGGAAAAAGGCTATCGGGAAGCCATGGCCCAGTTCTGCAATGTGTTCGAAAACAGCCAATACGCCCACGCCAACTTCCTGATCCTGCAATCCGCCCCGGAGGTCTACGCCAAAATCAGCGAGTTTGTGGCAACGCTTTGAAAAGGACGGATAATTATTCCAAAGCGGACACTCATTCCAAGAAAGCCGCCCGGCTGTTGAAAAACGCATACGCGTTACGTCCCCGTGCGCCGGTCGTCGGCCGTTATTCCAAAAAAGCCGCCCGGCTGTTGGGGAACTGCGAGACCCAAGTATGGCGTTCGTAAAACGTACGGTTGTTGAAGACCCAGAGAATCTTGGTTTTGACATGTTTTTTGAGCCGGGGCAGCGCCGCAAAGCCATCCGTGCAGATAATCAAGCCGTCGTAATTTCCATCCTGGCAAACGTAATCCATGACGGCCTGGTAATTGGTTCCAGCCCTGCCCAAGACGGAAACCTCCTTCATGGCCCGTTTCAGGCTGATTGGTTCCCCTTTGATGTCCGAATCGAATTGAATCACATCGATTTTCTCGATGCCGTACTTGAAGAAACGGTTCACCATGCCGAAGAATTGCCGCAAACTTTCGGAAGGAACCGAACCGCTCACGTCCACAGCCACCAAAAGCCGGGTGGAAAACTGATGACGGCTGCCCATGTTTTCAAAACCGTAACGACGGCTGGGGCGCATGCGGGTCAGTTGGCGACGGGTTGAAATCAAAGACCCTCTGAACCCGTTCAGGATCCGGCTGGCATCCACCTTGACAAGGGTCGAAGCCACAATCATTTCCCTCATCCTACCTTTCAGGCTTCCCCAAGCCTGGGTCTGCTCGGCTACTTCCACCATGCGGTTGATTTCTTCCTGCATGAGCTGGTCTTCCTCCCAAAGTTCGGCAGCCTGCCCCGCTTTTTCCTGCATTTGCTGTAAGGCGGTCATTTTCTTTTCCGGTTCGTTCTCCCCGCGTCCACCACCGGTAGGCGAGTTTTGATGGGCGGAGGTCGAAGCCGTGTTTCCTTCCCGTTGCCCACGGGGGCTCCGGGTATTCTCATCGGGCGAACCGCTTCCCCCGGACTTGCCCTCCTCGTCCTGCGCATGTCCGTCTTCCTGGTTCTCCTGCAAGGCGTCCTGGTTCTCCGAATCCTGTTCCCCCGCCCCGGAATGCTCGTCGCTCATGCCCGAATAAGCCTGCCCGAGCGGCAAAAGGCAACGGTAATACTCCTCGAAAGCGGCAGCATAACCCGGGAACGCCACGCCCTCGAAGTCGTCCCGGCTCGAAATCCGGACCTTGGGCCGGTAATGGTCCTGCAACACCAAGTCGCTGGCCCAATAACAGACATCCCGGCGCAAAGGCTTAGGCTGGCGCTGGTAAGGGTGTTTGAGCAAGATACGGATGATCTCCAAACGCAGATACTCCTCCAACTGGAGGTTGTCCAAACCGGCAAGCTGCACCGGATTATATTCGATACGCCCCTTGCCGCAACGCAAGACCGTACCGCTATCCTGGCTCGAAACCGGCAAGGCGGAGAGCCGGTGGCTGCAATAGACATTGAAAAGCAAGGGTTCGCACAAGAACCAATTTTCGGCAATTTTCCTGAATCTCTCTTCCATGACGTTTCGGGGGAACGCGGAAGCCCCTCTCGTTTCTGCGGCTCCTATACCGATGGGACCCGGCACTCCTACTCCTGGATTGCAAATATAGCGAAAGTCGAGCGCCAAGCCGAACGAAGTTCGAGCTCGGCCGAGACCAAGCTATATCCGTCCGACAGGCCCCATAGCCCTCGTTTCCCCCGCGAATCACGGACACCAAGAGGAGCCGGAGACCCGCGCCAAGCAAGAAAAATAAGGAAAAAATGTGTAACTTGGTCATTCCGTAAAAACGGTTTCCATGGAAAAGAAATACCCTTGTATCCTGATTGACGACCAGATAGAAGATTTGGAACTGATGCGCTCCATCCTTGCCGGTTCCTCCTTGCTCCGCGTGACCCAAGCCTTCCGGAAATTCGAAGAGGCCGAAGCCTATCTCCGGGAGGAATCCACCGACTTGATTGTTTCGGACATCGAACTCCTGCAAGACAACCAATTAGTCTATAATTGCCTGCATGAACTGCCCGCCGGGATTCCAATCTGCCTGGTTTCCGGCTATCCGGTCTTCGCGGCACGCAGTTTCTCTTATGTGCGGGACAATCCGGATGTCATCGGCATTCTCAATAAACCTTTCACCCCCTCCCTGTCGAGCGAATTGGAAACGCTTTTCCTCCAATACCTCGAACACCGGCATTCGCCCCAAGGATCCGCCCTGGAAAAAGAACGCTTGCTCCAAAGAGCCAAAACCTGCAAACTGCGTTTGTACAAACAAAAGGACCTGGGGCCTCAAATTTCGAGCAGCTTGCCTTACACCAACATCATCATGGCATTCTACGAACGTTCTTGCCGGGGTTTGGTAATCCACACGAAAGTTTCCCCCAAACCTTTCTACCTGCCGGGCACCAACCTGAAAGACTGCTTCACCGAATTGGAGAAACAATGTCCAGGCCTCTTCTGCTGCGTGGGACGGAGCGCGTTTGTCAACGTTTTGAACGTGACCCTGAACGGGAATTGCCTGATACCTAAAAAACCTTACGATGCGAACCGGCAACTGGCCGTCCGTCTCCCCGCCCGTTTCCCCAAAGAAAACTTAAGCAGATTCACAAATTGATTTCCAAGGCCGCAACCGCCTCATCCCCGGCCTTCCGGAGGTCAAAAGAAGCATCCTCCCCGTAAGCGAGCTTGAGACGGTCGGTCAAGATGCCGATACCCACCGAATCCGGAGACGGGAAAAGACTTTGGCTTTCCTGAATCCGGTTCCGGCACACCATTTTGAAACGGGCAGGAGCCTCGAACCCGAAAACCACTTCCATCTTCCCCTCTCCGGGCTGGAGGATGCCATGCTTGAACATATTGGAAATGGGAATCTCCGTAAGCATGGGCGGAATGGAATAAGGCGGAACCTCTCCTTCGAGCCTATACCGCACTTCAAGCCCCGGGAAACGAAGCCGGTAATATTCCAGCAAGGTAACAGCAAACTGGATTTCCTGTTCCAAGGGAATGAAATCCTTGCCGACGTTTGTAAAACTGAAACGCTGGATGTCGAGCAAATGCTGGAAGGCGTTCCTCTGTTCGTCCGGAAGAGCAGCCACCTGCCCCGAAACCACGTTCAAGGCATTGTTCACAAAATGCTCATGCTCGACATATTGGCAAAGCCGGGTATGCAGCTCCGCATTCGCGTTCCGGGCTTTGCGGCTCTCTTCCTTGGCTTTCCCATAGGCCAAGGCATTCCGGTACAACTGTCCAAAAAGGGGAACGGAGAAAAGGAGGAAATCCCGGACCAAGATTCCACCGAATGTCCAGAGTTTGGCATCAAGAAAGAAAGCCTCCCGATCCGTTTCCGGACGCGGCTGCAAATGCCCAAGGATACTCGGTATGACATACACGTACTCTGCCAGACTCGCACTTACCAGCAACAAGAGACTCCAGAGTGTGAAACTTCTCACTTTCTCAGGCCGGAAGAGCTGCTTGGCTATAAAGAACAAAAAGATGTTCTCCGCCACAAACACAATCCAGAACGAGCGGGCCTCGATTTCGGGCGAAGTGAACGACCTAATGACAGTATGCAGTCGCCAACACCAATAGAACAGGTACCATCCCAAGACAAAGAGGATGCAGAAAACTATCGCCCTGCGTTTTTCCTGCCGGGTTTTCCGTTTCCAAGACGAAACCCAAGGCATTCCAACCCACCTTCGGAACATTTTTCCCTTGTTTTCTTTTCCCTGCATAAGACATGGCTTTAAATCACAGTCAGACACGCCTATCGGTTCGCATAGAGCGGATTCGAACTGAAACGGATGCCCCGCACAAGGAAACAACGCGTTTCAGCATCCCGCTCCAAAACTTGTTCCGGAATGTTCAACCAGCGTTCCTCCCCCTCTATTTTAAAAGAGCGGGCAGGCATTCCATAGACCTCCTCGTCCGAAAAGTCTTCCGGATACAGGGCCGAAGCCTCATAAACACCTTCGGTTCCCGTCACCTTGGAAAAGGGTGGATGCACCTCGATGCTGCCCACGTTGTCGCATAAATCACCAAAACCATAGCATTCGCGATGGGCCGTTCCATTGAAACAAGTGCCACCGCAATCTTCTTTTGTATGCCCCGCTTTGAACTTCAAAACATAAATATTCCCGCCCTTGGCAGCAGGAGTTTCTGTTTGAAGCACGGCTACAGCCGATGCAATTTCTCCGGTCCGGGTTGCTCTTTCCTTGGAACAGGAAGCGAACAGCAACACCAAGCACGGAAAAAGCCATGAGAAAGATACAAGACGTTTCATTTTCTTTATATTTGTTCTGACAGACGAATATAGCTTGGTCTCGGCATAGCGGTAGAGTCAACCAGCAAGTGCAATTTTACAAAAAGAATTTGAAGAACTCCTTCTTAGGGGTGGAGAAACCCAATCTTTCCCTGGGCCTGCGGTTGATTTTGTACTGGACCTGCTTGATGAAGTCGTCCGACACGTCCCTGAAATCGAGACCCTTGGGAAGATATTGTCGGACGAGCTTGTTCATGTTCTCGATGGCACCTTTCTG
The DNA here is from genome assembly GCA_944321885.1 of uncultured Bacteroidales bacterium. Taxonomy (GTDB): domain Bacteria; phylum Bacteroidota; class Bacteroidia; order Bacteroidales; family P3; genus Pullibacteroides. Next base: position 78,171 of record CALUNB010000003.1, read on the forward strand.
CCAGGAGGCGTAGGCGTCGGCGAAGTAAACCGTGGTGCCCAAGGCTTGCGCAATCCGCTGATGGCAGGCGAACTCGCTCCCGTTGTCGGTGGTGATCGTGTGCACCTGTTTGCGGTAAGGGAAGAGGAGTTCCACCACCTTGTCGGCCACCCCCTCGGGGTTCTTGCCCCGGGGCAGGCGGGCCAGGAGCAGGAAGTTGACCGAGCGTTCGCAAAGGGTGAGGATGGCGCTCTTCTGGCCCTTGCCGATAATCAGGTCCATCTCCCAGTCCCCGAACCGGTGACCGTCCGCTTCCCTGGGCCGTTCATGGATGCTGACGCGCCCTGGCAGGTACCGCACCTGGGCTTTCTTGGCCCGCTTCTTGTGCCGCCGGTACTTCATCCGGTGGCGGCAATGTTTCCGCAGCTCCCCGCTCTCATCCTCCCGGATGTGCTTGTACAGGGTCTCATGGGAGATGGCTTTCCCTTGCAGGGCCAGATGGCCGGCTATCTGGCGGGGTGACCAGTCCTCCTTGCAAAGGAGCCGGAGGGCTTCCTTGAGCACCTGCGGGTCGATGCGCCGGTTGCCAGGCAGCCGCTCCTGGCGCATTTGCGCGTTCTCCTGGGCGATGCGCCAGCTGTAATGCCCCCGAGGGGTGGCGTTGCGTTGGATTTCCCGTCCCACCGTGGAGGGATGGACCCCGATTTGCCGAGCAATGGCCAGGCGGGTCTTGCCTTCTTGGATTCCCAGATAGATTGCGTATCTTTGCTCTCGGGTCAATTGGTGATACATAGCAATACAAAATTAATTGATCCAGGGGGAAGCCGATGCTTCCCCTCTTTTTTTGTATTGCTGGTCGACTCTCCGCATTTTCCCCTCCGCCCTTTCCGCTACGCTCCAAGGACGGAGGGGAAAATAATTGCACGTCTATCTTGAATCTTCACTGTTTTTTCGTCCTTGAAAGACGTTCAGCCAACGTTCGTCCAACATTCAGCCAATATTCATCCAACGTTCAGCCGACGTTCATTCAAGGCATGACACCTACAACATTGAATCTATTTGTTTTATCACAAGTCTTGCCTACGAAATATTTTTTCAGTATTTTTTGCTAAAGTTTTTTTTCGCGGAACCTATTCATTTTCTCCATACCTTTGCCATGAAAAACAAAAGAAATAAATCACAATCACAAAATTTAAATTCATTGAATGTATAACACCAAAACATTAA